>CAIXCO010000001.1 GCA_903917955.1 uncultured Chlorobiaceae bacterium
CCCCGGCAGTCGCCCTGGTCTTCACTCTGGAAAAGTTTTTCGAGCAACTCTCCTTCATATTCTGTCTGGAAAAACTCAAACGAGATCTTCGGAAAACTTGCAGCCAGTTCACGGTTGATATCGTCAAGGGTCTGGCGACCGTAAACCTCCGGTTCGCGTTTTCCAAGCCGGGAGAGGTTGGGGCCATTGAGAACAACTATCTGCATCGCGCTGATAATAATTGTTGAAGCCAGCCCGGTAAAGGGGCTGGCTCAATCAAAAGGTTGACAAAAAAAGTACTTAAAGAATATACTGGCTGAGATCGCGATCTGCAACCACATGGTTCAGCTTCTCCTTCACCATCACTTCATCAATCTCTACATGCTCGTCGGAGAAATTTTCAGGGATATTGAACATCAACTCCTCAAGAAGATTGGTCATGATCGTATGCAGGCGCCTTGCCCCGATATTTTCAACACTTTCGTTGACCCTGGCAGCAATCCTCGCAATCTCTCGAATGGCACCGTCACTGAAGGTCAAATCAACCCCCTCTGTGGCAAGAAGCGCAGAATACTGCTTGATAAGAGCATTCTCAGGCTGCGTCAGAATGAGGTAAAAGTCCTCTTCCGTCAGGCTTTTCAGCTCTACACGGATCGGAAAACGACCCTGCAGTTCGGGAATCAGATCAGAAGGCTTGGCAACATGAAAGGCACCTGAAGCGATAAAGAGGACGTGGTCGGTCTTCACCATACCATGTTTGGTCGCAACATTGGAGCCCTCGACAATCGGCAAAAGATCACGCTGCACACCCTCACGGCTTACATCCGGCCCCTTGCCGCCCGAGCCTGTTGATGGAGATGCAATTTTATCAATTTCATCAATGAAAACAATTCCGGACTGCTCCACCTTGTTGATCGCCTCCTTGACAACACTCTCCATATCAATGAGCTTCTGCACCTCTTCCTGCTCAAGAAGTTTACGGGCTTCGGCAATCGAGACCCTTCTTTTCTTGCGTTTCCTGGGCATGCCGCTCATGAGATCCTGCATGATTCCGCCAATCTCCTCCATTTGACCGAGAGGGCCGAAAACCTGCATCATCCCGCCAGGAGAATCGCCGGAGAGATCCATCTCAATCTGACGCTCCTCAAGCTTTCCATTGCGGAGGCGTTCCAGCATTTTTTTGCGGCTCCGCCGATTCACCTCAATTGACTTGTCATGCTCTTCAGTTGGTCGCGACTCCTGCATAACCTCTTCGCCAGAGGCCTCATCATCATCTTCCGAATTGCGTGAAGAGGCAACAGGAGGGAGAAGAATGTCGAGCAGGCGCTCTTCGACAAGCAAAGCAGCTTTTTCACGAACCTCTTCCGACTTTTCGCTTCTGACCATAGCCACAGACTGATCAACAAGATCACGAATCATCGACTCCACATCGCGGCCCACATATCCCACTTCAGTGAATTTCGAGGCCTCAACCTTGACAAAGGGGGCTCTGGCAAGTTTGGCAAGCCTGCGGGCGATTTCAGTTTTTCCCACGCCTGTCGGCCCTATCATGATAATGTTGTTGGGCATGATCTCATCACGGAGATCATCACTGACGTGTTGACGGCGAAGCCGGTTGCGCAAGGCGATGGCAACAGACTTTTTTGCATCCTTCTGGCCAATAATATACTTGTCGAGGAGCGAAACAATCTGGTTTGGCGTCAGATTGCTGGTCGCAATGGAACTTGTTTTACCGCTCCTTGCTTCGGGCAATGCAAGCGCATTTCCCTCACTGTTCGTAGTCGTTTCCATGCAATGAATTGTAAATTTCGAAAAAAGGAGTTAGGGTCAGCAACACTGACTGAACGGCATCGTCCGTGCGCTCAGACCTCTTCAACAATAATATGATCGTTCGTATAAATACAGATATCTGCCGCTATCTTCAAACTTTCGAGCACGATATCCTTTGCCTCAAGAGCTGAATGTTTCATGAGCGAACGGGCGGCGGCGAGAGCATACATACTTCCGCTGCCGATGGCGACAATGCCATCCTCCGGCTCTATCACATCACCGGTTCCCGAGATAATCAACGCCTTGTCACCACTGACAATGGCCAACATCGCCTCAAGACGACGGAGATACTTGTCGGTTCTCCAGTCACGGGCAAGTTCAACCGCTGCGCGGTCAAGCTTTCCGTTATAGGCCTCAAGCTTCTCCTCAAAGCGGTCAAGCAATGTTACAGCATCCGCTGTTGCCCCCGCAAAACCGGCAACAAGCTTCCCATGATAGAGCCTTCTGATTTTCCGGGTTGAATGCTTGATGACCGTATTTCCGAGTGTCATCTGTCCATCGCTTCCAAGCGCAGCCTTTCCGTCCCTTATAACACCTATAACCGTCGTTGAACGGATCACTGGTCTTTGGTTATTCTTCATCAATCAAAATATTTTTTTTCTTAATCTTGCAACTGGAATTTGCATTTGTTCACGATATTTTGCAACCGTTCTTCGGGCAATATGCACCCCTTTTTTCATCAAAATTTCTGTCAGAGTATCATCACTCAGCGGAGAATCGTGATCCTCCTGACGAATCATCTCAGCAATATCCTGTCGAATAACCTTGCTCGACAAATCGTCACCCTCTCCTGTCGAGAGCCCTGTACTGAAAAAATATTTCAGCTCAAAAACGCCGAAACGGGTCTGTACATATTTACCATTAACTGCCCGGCTGATGGTTGAAATATTGAGGCCGGTATCCTCCGCAATACTCTTCATTCCGAGCGGCACCACACACTCCGGACCGGAAACAAAAAAAGCATACTGGCGCGTCATCAAAGCCTCAATCACCTTGAGCAGTGTCTGGCGCCGGGTCTCAATGGCACTCATAAACTCATTAGCCCGCTGAATATTCTGCCGTATAAACCTCTTTTCCTCTTTTGGCCCCTTCCTGTTTTTCAGAAGCTCCTGATAGCGATCGGTAACCTTGACGGAAAGGGCGCTCCTGTCATTAAGCACCGCAGTCAGCTCACCATTGTCGTAGCTTACCACAAAATCAGGGGTGATATAATAACCACCCTCATCCTGAAAAATGCCGGGATGGGGATCAAGGCGGATAATAGCCGAAACAGCCTCCTCAACACTCTCCCTGCTCTCAGCGAGTTTTTTGATCAACAGTTCGAAACGCCTGTGCATAAAATCATCGAAATGGTCACGAAGAATCCTCGTTGCAACCTTACAGCTTTTCGATTCTAAACGGCCGGCAACAGCCTGCAATTGCACAAGAAAACGTTCACGCAGATCCCTGACGGCCACACCTGGAGGATCAAGAAACTGGATTTTGCAAAGAACTGCCGCCACCTCCTCTTCGCTGACATCAAAACCACCAAGGAGCAAACTATCAACAATTACATCACACCTGTCGGTAAAGTAACCGTCGCCATCAAGATTACCAAGAATCTCTATGGCAATCATCACCTCCCGCTCCCCTACCCCTTCTTGCAAGGCGAGCTGGCGGAGAAGAGTATCATGAAAACTGTCATGCTGAACCGCCTGAAAAAACCTCTCCTTTGAACCGCTTTCATTGGAGAAATCCACCCTTCCTTCAGAATATTCTCCAGAAACCGGTGCATCTGAGCGCTGCTGCGTGAGAGAACTTTTACTGAAGCGCTCAATTGCATCAAACATATCATCACCATCAGCCCGCTCGCTCTCCACAACAACATCACCTGCACTATCTTTTCGCTCCTCCACCAGTTCGAGCAACGGATTTTCCTGCAGCTCCTCATAAATTCGCTGTTCCAAATTGAGCATCGGAAGCTGGAGAAGCTGACTGCTCAAAATCTGCTGTGCAGAAAGCTGTAACGATTGCCGCTGTTGAAGCTTGATTTCAACCATGATGCAGGGGGGATGAATCGACAAATGCCTTCAAACTCACCATCCAGCCGACACCATTGAGCGACTCAAGAGCGAGATGAACATAATCAATAAGTTGTACCTTGCACTCACAGCCCACCTTTCTGGCAGAGCGACACATAGAGTGCTGTTCATAGACAAGATAAGGCAAACCAAACTTTTTTCTCACCCTTATCGGAAACAATCGGCAGGAGAGAGGTTTGTCAAAGTCCAGAATCCCTTCGCGATAGGCAATCTCAATGGCGCAAAAGGTTATTCCGTCACGAATCAAGGTAAAAACACACTCTTCTTTCTCAACCGTTCTTGTGTACTGAACGCCCTGATAGAGCTCAACCGGGCCGTGACGCCGGAGATAGCGCAACCCTTTTTCGGGAAGCATCCTCAGCAGCTCTTCGGGCAACTGGCTCAATTGAATGGCCTCATCATCAGATAACGGAGCTCCAAGCTCCCCCTCAATACAACACTTTCCCTTGCACTCATGCAGATCGCATGAAAAAAAAGCCTTCAGAACCTCCTTGTCAACAAGAACATTTCCTATGGAAACCATCGACATAACAGACCATCCTCATAATAAATTTTTACCCTCTCTCCACTCCCCCTCCATAAAAAAATGGCTTCCTGCCCTCTCAAAACCAACTCATCGCTTTTCATATTTGCTGCTTCGATGAATTTTTCATAGCTATATGCAGCTCTCGATTGAAAAGACGGAGAGGAACATACACAACAAAGCCCTATCACCATGCTCATTATCGACGGAAAAAAGGTCTCCCTCGACCTGAAAAACGAACTGAAGACCAGCGTAGAGAGCTGCCATGCCTCTACCGGTAAAGTTCCCGGCCTGACGGTTATCATTGTCGGCCACGACCCGGCATCGCAGGTTTATGTACGCAATAAAGCCAAAACATGCAAAGAGATCGGCATGATTTCAACGGTAATTGAAATGGCCGCCGACACCACCGAAAAACACCTGATTGATACCATTCACGAACTGAACAACGATCCGACTGTTCACGGCATCCTTGTCCAGCAGCCGCTGCCGAAGCAGATTGACGAATTTGCCGTTACGCTTGCCATTGACCCGTCAAAAGATGTTGACGGATTTCATCCCGAAAACCTCGGACGACTCGTGATGGGTCATCTCGACAAATGTTTTGTCAGTTGTACCCCCTACGGTATTCTTGAGCTGCTTGGCCGCTACAACATCGAAACCCGGGGCAAACACTGTGTTGTGGTCGGACGCAGCAACATTGTCGGCAAGCCGATGGCCAACCTTATGCTGCAGAAACTTGAAGCCACCAACTGCACCGTCACCATCTGCCACTCTGCAACCAAAAATATTCCCTTCTACACCCAGCAGGCCGACATCCTTATCGCGGCTATCGGCAAAGCGGGATTCATTACCGCTGACATGGTCAAACCCGGCGCTGTCGTCATCGACGTTGGTATCAACCGTATTGAGGATGCGTCAACAAAAAGCGGCTACCGTCTGGTTGGCGATGTGGATTACGAAGGTGTTTCAGCCGTTGCCTCGGCCATGACCCCGGTACCAGGAGGAGTCGGCCCCATGACCATTGCCATGCTTTTGAAAAACACGCTCCAGTCATTCCAGCGTATCAACGGACTTTAAAGCAGGATGGCCAAATCTTCTACCAGATACGTCTGCTCAAACTGCGGAGCCATCTCCCTGAAATATCAAGGAAAATGCTTTGAGTGCCAGAGCTGGGGCACACTTCAGGAGACCCGCATCGAACCCGAAGCGAAAAAACAGGGTGCGGGCTCTGGGGGAGCTGTTGCTGTTCTGCAGAACCTGCATGATGCCGTCCCCTCCGAGTTCCTGCGCATCATGACCGGCATTGGCGAACTCGACCGGGTGCTCGGCGGAGGACTCATGCAGGGTTCAGCCGTTCTGGTTGGAGGAGAGCCGGGCATCGGCAAATCAACCCTCATGCTGCAACTCGCAGCACGCCTTGCCCCGGCAAAAGTGCTCTATATCTCCGGCGAAGAGTCGCCGAACCAGATCCGCGAAAGGGCACAGCGCCTCTCCATTCAGGCAAAAAACCTCTGGCTCGCCCCTGAAGTGAGCCTTGAGCGCGTCCTCGATCTCATTGAACGCGAAAAACCTGCGCTGGTCATTATCGACTCCATTCAAACGATTCATTCGGATGAATACCAGAGCTCTGCCGGTACCATCACCCAGATCCGGGAGTGCGCAGCCATGCTGATCCGCGCGGCCAAGCAGCAGAACGTTATTTTGATGATTATCGGCCATATCACCAAAGAGGGGGCGCTTGCCGGGCCCAAAGCACTTGAGCACATGGTCGATACCGTTTTGCAGTTCGAGGGCGAAGGTTATCAGCGCTACCGCATTATCCGCTCCATCAAGAACCGCTTTGGCTCCACCAATGAAATCGGCGTCTTCCGCATGGATGAAACCGGCCTTGAAGAGGTCAGTAACCCCTCAGAATTCTTTATTTCCGGACGAAGAACCGATGTGCCAGGCAACTCAATCCTTGCCGCCATCGAAGGCACAAGGGCCCTTCTTGTGGAGGTGCAGGCACTGGTCTCCAAAACCAACTACTCCATGCCGCAGCGTATCAGCACTGGATTCGACCTGAAGCGGATGTCGATCATCCTTGCCGTGCTCGAAAACAGGCTCCATATCGAAACCTGGGGGCAGGATGTTTTTGTGAAAATAGCCGGAGGACTCAAACTGGCAGAACCCGCAGCAGACCTTGCCATTGCTGCGGCTATTGCCTCAGGGCTTATGAACCGTCCAGTTGATGCCGCAACCGTCTGCTGCGGAGAAATAGGGCTTGCTGGAGAACTCAGGGCCATCAGCGACAGTGAGCGGCGCATCAGGGAGGCCGCCCATCTCGGCTTCAAGCGCATTGTACTGCCCGAAGCCAATACCCGGGAACTGAAACCCTCACTGCTCACTCTTCCCATCAACATCTTTGGATGCAAAACACTCTACGAAGCACTTCAGGAGCTTGATGTCAGTTGAAAGTTGTCAGTAATCAGTTGTCAGTTGTCAGTTGTCTGATTACTGATAACTGATTACTGATAGCTTCTTTTGTATATTTGAGGAAAGAGTCAAAATTAACGAGGAGACGATAATGCACATTCTGATTCAATGGCTGATCAATGCTGTCGCGGTCTATGGGGCCGCATACCTGCTTGACGGCATTCGCATAAAAAGTTTTGGTGCGGCGATGCTTGTGGCGCTGGTGCTTGGTCTTGTCAACACTGTTGTGCGGCCAGTGCTGGTTTTTTTTTCAATACCCTTCATCATTGTGACGCTGGGGCTTTTTTTGCTCGTCATCAACGCCGTTCTTCTGCAATTTGCAGCAATGCTTGTCAACGGATTTTCCATTGACAACTTTGGATGGGCCATCGCGGGCTCAATGGTCATCACTGTCATTTCCTGGGTATTGAGTTCCCTTTTCAATAACTGAACAGTTGAAACATCCCGACAACTTCAAAAAAGTTGCCGGGATGTTGGTTCATCACGCCTTTACCGCTTCACAAAAGAGGTGACCGTATTTTCTTACAACCCGGACGTCACTGAAACCAATCGATTCAAGAATATCCTTGTAGGTACTCTGCGTCTTGAATCCAAGGAATGAAAACGGCATCCCTGCGCCAAGAATATAGTGGCTCAAATAATCGAAATTCGGGTTTTCAGGATCATCAATAATCATGTCCAAAATGATCAGCCTGCCGCCCGCCGGAAGAGCGTCCCAGGCTTTTTTGCACATCATGAGGGTCACCTGCTCATTGGCCGAATACAAGATCCGACAGAACATGACCGCGTCAGCCTCGGGATATGCATCTCTGTACATATCCACAGCAGAACCCCGAAGGCGATCAGAAACCCCTTTTTCACAGGCATTTTCGTTTACCAGTTCAACAGCGCCTGGCAGATTCAAAATGGTGGAATCAAGCTGAGGGAACTTTTTTAAAAGAGCAACTGAAATATCACCGATACCACCCCCGACATCCACAAGTGTTTTGGCGGTTGAAAGGTCGGCCTCTTCAAGCAACAACATTATGACAAAATGGGCATTGCTGCGGTGCATCTCCTCAAAATAGAGATTGTCTTCACGTGTTACAGGAGGATAGACAACATCCGTCTTGAAATTCATCTCTCCGCGGACGGCATCGGCTATTTTCAAATAAAAATTGTCAGAAAGGGTTGCCATCGCCTTTGCCAACGGTATCATGTAAAGATTAGGGTGCGCATCGTTCGGCACAAACATTTTTTTTGTAAACGAGGTGAGACTCCATTTGCCATCCTCCAGTGATATCACCCCCATTTGCCGCAGAGCCTCAAGCAGCATGGTGATGCGAGTTGGGATCGCACCGACACACTCAGCAAGTGATACTGTATCTTTTGCTTCGTCAGCAAGGTGGGTAAAAAGATCAAGTTCAAGGGCCGCCTTAAAACAGCCGCACTCTACAAGACCTTTAAAAATAAGTTCGTTAGCTCTGTGACTCTGTTGCAGTAATTCGTTGTTTTCCATACTAAAAAAAACGACTAAAGATGTTAAAAGAAAAAATTTATTGAGCAAGCTTCAAGGCACTCCTGAACGGCAAAGCCTTCCACGAAATCGCACGGTTAACTTGTGTTGGCTTTCACTGGTTGTACAGGGTCGATCAATTGAGTGTCTTGTTCTTCTGCTGTGTCATCCGTGACTCTTTATGATGATTCATATCGAAGGGGATGTGCAGCCATTTGTCCTTGAAAACGGCCTCTCCCGGTTCAAGCCCGGTCAGGCTGATCGGAAGAGTGATAATCTTGCGCTGGTTGCCGATATGCACAAAAAGTTCATCACCGGTTACCCATACGTCAATATCCACAGGATTGGCAAACATGAGCTTCAACTGCACCTCATAGACATCGCCGTTGCGGACAAACTTTATTGGCGGCTCGTCATACATCATCCGGGAAGGATCGCTGTCGCCGTACATATCTTTGGCAAATAGCTCAAGTGCCTTGATTCCGACAATCTCCTGCTCATACATTCTCAGTTTCACAACAGGAAGAGGCGAAAAACCCTCTTCGATCTCTCCAAGATACTTCTGCTGAATCGTCTTCCAGTTCTCCAGATAACCACTCTTCTCCTTTGTATCAAGCAGTCTGTTGACCAGTACCATATCAACCTTGAAGCCATACAGGTTCAGATAGGTCAAGGCACGCATGGTCTCCTTGATCGACATTTTCTCTGCATTCATGACCAGTCGAACCGTCGATTTACTATTATCCGTTAATATCTCGCGAATACCTTCAAGCTCATCAAAAACCTGGTCAACCGAATCAAGGGCATCTTCAGGCGGGATATATTGCGCAATTTTATCCGACATTTTAGAAAGAGGCTTGCCGAGCGGCCGAACAATGTATTTTGAAACATTTTTGATTGCCTTCACTCCCCACGAAAGTGTATCAGGAAGGGAGAGAAGCCGCAAAGTCTCGCCAGTCGGTGCCGTATCAAGGACGAGCACGTCATAATTTCCGGAGTTTTTATAGCGTTTTATCCTCAGAAGTGAAAAAAGCTCTTCCATACCGGGCAGGATAGCCATTTCATCGGCTACAACTCCCGACATGCCCTGTGCCAGGAATATTCCG
The DNA here is from genome assembly GCA_903917955.1 of uncultured Chlorobiaceae bacterium. Lineage (GTDB taxonomy): Bacteria > Bacteroidota > Chlorobiia > Chlorobiales > Chlorobiaceae > Chlorobium. Next base: position 9,493 of record CAIXCO010000001.1, read on the forward strand.
TTGTAAAATTTCTGAACGGCAGACCAGTTCTTCTTCAAGTCAACATAAGGATTGACTTCAACAGCATAAAGATTTTCCCTGATTTTGGTCGGTTCGGCACCAAGAGGCAGGTTAAACGAATCCGACAGACTATGTGCCGGATCGGTTGAAAGGATGAGGGTTCGATAGCCCAGTTGCGACAATCGGACAGCCGTCGCCGCAGAAACACTGGTCTTGCCCACCCCACCTTTGCCTGTAAAAGTCAAAATACGCATCAACTATAGTTTGGCGTTATTGGTAAAGACGAGAAAATGCAGAGCCCCACTGAATGGAATACAACGAGAGAACATGTTTACCGTTTTGCACTATCCTCAGCAACCGGCGCCTCTGTCGCAATCGCTATTGCCTCTTCACGTTTTTTAAGCAGCAGCGCTGCAAAGGGATGGTGTTTATTCCCCTGAATGTTCAACGGCAGCGCCACTTTCTGGAAGAGTTCATTTTCAAGCACCCAAGGCTCTTCATGTTCCACCCAGGTCACAAAGGCATTTTTTTCCATCCAGGAGTTCAGCCACTGCTCTCCCTGGGGGGTTAATGTCATTTTTTTGCCACTGCCGACTCTTCTCAGTGGAAAATGGCTCTCCGGAGCGAGCAGAATGCCCAGCGAACGTCGCAAGGTTGATTTATCAGCATTCCCCTGAAAATGGTAACGAACCCTTTGCTGGAGCGTTTGAGTTGCGTCCGGTTTGCTTTTTTTATCCGGTGAACTTCCCACATAGAGCAAGCTCAACCCTTCATGCGTAAGGCACCCCTCAACCGGGACGCCATTCGGCACCTCTTTGAAAAACCACGCATAAATGCCGTGTACC
>CAIXCO010000002.1 GCA_903917955.1 uncultured Chlorobiaceae bacterium
ATAAAAACTATCTCCTTATTGCCTGACCGGATCATTACATGAACGGAAAGATTACAAAGTTTTTTGCTCTCATCTGTTTGATTGCTTTTTTTGCTTCAGAAAATGAAGCGAAGGCAGCTACGTCCAATGCCACGGCTACTGCAACGATTGCAGAAGAGATCGGTGTTGGTATGGTTGGAGTGCTTGACTTTGGTACCATTATTCCAGGAGCTACACCGGGAACCGTTACAATTGCACCAAAGCCCATAAGCCGTTCTTCTACGGGAGGAGTAACTGTACTCAATACGAGCTACGGGCCAGCATTGTTTAAAATCACTGGCAAAAAACATCAGTATAACTTGGCTTTTCCGTCAAACAATTACTCAATTACCATCAGCAACCCTGACGGTAACACAATGACGGTAACAAACTTCTCCTTTGACCAACGTAACGGCTCTTTTGAGAAAAATAATGAAGCCTCATTCTTGGTAGGCGGAAGACTGAATGTAGCTGCAAATCAGCCTACGGGAGTATACACTGGTACTTTTGTCGTGAACATCACCTATACCAATTAGAATCATCTAAAAAGTATTGTTACAGCAATAATTTCATTATTTCTTTACACTGGGGTCCTTAAGAAAAAAAAAGAGCGAAAAAATATTCTATCACGAAAAAATAGCTATAAAAAAAGTATTTTTCAACATTCCGGTATGACCAAGTTTTTCGCTCCTGGTTTTGATAAGCGGGTTTTCATTATTCCATAACCATGGATACCACGGCCACCATCACCAATGGTATTGGCGTCTCAATGGAGGTAAGCGGCTTGGAACATAACGCCACCGGCACTCTCGATGGACAGTGTTTAAAGTTTCCAATAACCAGGCGACCGGAAACTATACTAGGAGTTTTAACGTTGACGCTTCATACGACTGAATAAAACTTGTATTTAATAAATAACCTTTACGATAAGTGACATGAATATTGGCGAAGAATATGGTGGCGGCATTGTGTTTTTTGTGGATAAAGAAGGGAAACACGGTCTTGTAGCGGCAAAGGAAGATGTAGGGTGTCATTCTTCGGGCTGCGAGGAGGGACGGTTTGTGTGGCCTGATGCCGTAGAGGCGTGTAGTGATTTTGTGAGCAATGGATACCGTGACTGGTTTTTACCAAATAAGGAGCAACTGAATCAGCTCTATCTCCAGAAGGATATTGTCGGTTGTTTTGCCGATTACAGTACCGGTTACTGGAGTTCATCAGAGTCCACGGTAACCAACGCATGGTTACAGCTTTTCATGAGTGGGTTTCAGAGCCATGGCCACAAGAGGTTTCTCAATCGTATCAGGGCTGTACGCGTTTGTTAAATGGCTTTTCTACAATTGCTTGGGCTGCAAATCACGCTATAGGATCCTGCACCGGGACATTTAACGTAGAGGTAAATTTACAATTAATTTATTTTTGCTATACTGTACCATCAGCATTGCTGAGTAAGTCGCTGTTCGAATAAAAACAGTCTCACTCCTTTCCTATGAAAATCAAGGTTCTGCTTCCAGCCCTCTTTATGACTGTAGCCGTTTTTGTCAATGGCAGGTCAGCATTGGCCGCCGATACGCCTGCATCAGCCCCCTCTTCAATCCAGGACCTGCTCGTAACACCGACACGGATCGTTTTTGACGGAGAGATGCGCACAGCAGAGCTTGCTCTGGTCAACCGCAGCAACACTGCACACTCCTACGCACTCTCTTTTGTACAATGCCGAATGAGTGACTCTGGTGAAATTAAGGAGATCGACGCAACTGCACCTGCAGACCCGCAGGAACGCTTTGCTGACTCCCTGGTCCGCTTCTCGCCGCGACGGGTAATCCTTGAGCCCCGCCAGGTACAGATGGTGCGCATGATGTTGCGTAAACCCGCTGACTTGGCCGAAGGCGAGTACCGTTCCCACCTGAGCTTTCGTTTGATTCCCACTGCTGAGAATGCGGTGAAACCCGATTCGGTAAGCCGTGGAATACAAATCAAGCTGATACCCATTTACGGCGTAACGATTCCGGTCATTGTGCGCCATGGTTCGCTGACGGCAACTACTAGGCTGAGCGGCCTTCGTTTTGATACAAAAGGGCTTCACTTTACCATTGAGCGCGAGGGGAGTCGCTCAACCTACGGCGATCTGGTTGTTCAATGGAAAGGAACAGGAAAAGCGGTCACTGTTGGGCAGATGAATGGCGTTGCGGTTTATACCCCCAATCCAAAACGCACAGTCTCAATGGCACTCTCCCCACCCAAGGGGGTTGAGCTACGGGGTGGAGAGTTGACGGTCCGCTATATTGCCAAGGAAAATGATACTGAACAGCTCATCACCGAAGGCAAAATTGCCGTTCTCTGATTTTTTTAAAGTTTTACAGCGTTCGCTTCTTTTGCTCTTCTGGCTCTGCCTTGTAAATATCTCCGTAACAAGGCTTCTGCATGGTGAAGAGAGCAAAAATGCAGGGCCGCCAACCGCCCTCAGTGATGATTTTATGCTGCTCTGCGTCGTTAGGCTTGGCGGAGCAACCCTTGATGGTAATCTCGTCACCTACACCGCCCCTCCGGGGCTCTTTCTGCCCCTTGGTGAACTGAGCCGCACGCTTGAACTCGGCATTACGGTTAACCCCGCCAAAGGAAGCGGATCAGGCCATGTGGCCACCCCGTCACAACCATTCAGCCTCAACATGGCCACCTCCTCCATTACCGTCTCCGGCAAATCATATCGTTATGATCCGGCACTGGTGGTTGCCATGCCGGACGATATCTATGTTGAAAGCAGGCTGCTGGCCGAGTGGCTTGCCATGCGCATTGATGCCAACAGCTTTGATGCGGCGGTTGATGTCCGCCCCTTTATGCCGCTCCCTATTCAGGAACGGATGGCTCGGAGCCAGATGGGACCCAATACATGGGGCTACGGTAATTACAGGGATTCCGGCTACCCACTCTTCAACACTCCCTATCGTCTCCTTGCCGGTCCGAGCATCGATCTCTCTCTCTCCTCTTCGGTAAAAGGAGAGAAATTTGGAACAATTACTCCCGGCGTCAGCAGCTATTACACCCGCCTCACCGGCGATTTTCTCTGGATGAGCGGTCGGCTTGATCTTTCAGGCCAGATTGCGGCGGCCGATAAATCAATCATCAGCATTGACAACGCCTCACTGCTCCTTGAGCGTGAACATCCTTTGGGCGGCATGTTATGGAAGCTCAATGCCCGCAAGGTTGCCATCGGTGATATCCAGCCCGAATCACTGCCGCTCATCGGCGGCAGCGTCGGGGCTGGATTTATGGTCAGCAACTACCCGCTCAATCAATCTTCATTTTTTGACAAGCTCACCCTGCGCGGATTTCTGGCCAAAGGGTGGGATGTGGAGCTCTA
>CAIXCO010000003.1 GCA_903917955.1 uncultured Chlorobiaceae bacterium
ATCACCATCCCTGAGTTCCATAGCTTCATGAACACCGGTAGAGGCTCCGCTCGGCACGGCCGCACGCCCAAATGAACTTTCAGTGTAGACATCAACTTCAACCGTTGGATTTCCCCTTGAATCAAGGATCTGACGAGCGAGAATTTTACTGATAACAGGCATAAAACAATAAATTTATAGTTTTTACATGCTTTCCGTGCATAAAAGAGCTGATAACGCACTCCCCTGACGGAAGATACTCGAAAATATATCTTTTTTTCACAACCATTTCATTGTTCGCGCAACGGCAAAGAGGACTTTTTTTTGTTTATTGTCTATCAGGCTGCTTTGCTCCAACAAGGCATTGCAACCCGCTATTTTGTCATCAGTCAAAAAAAGGAGTTCTGCCATGCAAGCCGTACAACCGGATCAATTGCGAAACATTGTCATTACAGGCCATGCCGGAAGCGGCAAGACCATCCTCGCTGAATCACTTGCCCTGACGATGGGTGTCATAAATCGACTTGGCACCATTGATGAGGGGAACACCCTCTCCGACTACTCTCTTGATGAAATTCAAAGAAAACACAGCCTGAACACCAGTCTCGTCCATGGATTCTGGAACGACTGCAAAATCAATATTATCGACACTCCCGGCCTGCTCGACTTTCACGGCGATGTCAAGTCGGCAATGCGGGTCGCTGACACCGTGATGATTACCGTCAATACTGCTTCAGGGGTTGAGGTCGGAACGGATACCATCTGGGAGTACACCAAAGAGTACTACAAGCCAACCCTCTTTATTCTGACCAAGCTTGATGCTGACCGAACCAACTTTAACGCCACAATACAGGCACTCCAGGATCATTTCGGCCATCTTGTCACACCGATTCAGTTCCCCGCCGATGAAGGGCTCGGGCACCACACCCTGATTGATGTTCTCTTGATGAAGCAGCTTGAGTTCAATCCCGATAAAACCGGAGGCATGAGCATCTCCGACATTCCCGATTGTCATCTGAAGCGTGCCGAGGAGCTCCATCAACAACTGGTCGAAGCCGTTGCCGAAACCGACGAGGTACTCATGACCCGCTTTTTCGAAGAGGGAAACCTTACTGAGGAGGAGTTGAGAACCGGAATCAAATCGGCACTGGTTACAAGAACATTCTTTCCCGTTTTCTGTACCTCACCACTACATCTGATCGGAACAGAGCGATTGCTGAACGTCATCGTCAACCTCTGTCCCTCACCGATTGAGCGCGGCCCTGAACATGCAATCTGCACGATTGATGAAACCAAAAGCCTGATTCAACCTAACCCTGACGGCCCGACCATTGCCTTTATTTTCAAAACAATGTCGGAACCTCGCGTCGGTGAAATCTCTTACCTCAGAGTCTATTCAGGCCACCTCGAAACTGGCCATGAGCTGATTGATGTTCAGACCGGACAACTGGAAAAACTTGGCCAGGTCTATACCATCATCGGCCAGAAAAAAAATCCCATTGAAAAGCTGCTTGCCGGTGATATCGGCATGGTGGTCAAGCTGAAGGATGCACATACCAACGACACCCTGGCCGACAAGGGAACCAGTTGCCGAATCAGCCCCATCATCTTCCCTATGCCCATGTTGGCGACAGCCATCATGCCCGTTACCCAGGGTGATGAGGAAAAAATTTCCGCAGGCCTGCATCACCTGCACGAAGAGGATCCCAGCTTTACCATTGAGCACGATGTTGAGTTTAACCAGACCATCCTGAAAACCCTTGGTGAGACGCATCTTGATACCATCATCAACCGCCTTCAGACAAAGTTTAATGTCAAGGTTGAGATTTCACCCATCAAGATTCCCTACCGCGAAACCATCCGGATAGCATCCTCCGCCCAGGGTAAATACAAAAAACAGTCGGGTGGAAAGGGGCAATATGGCGATGTCTGGGTAAAGCTTGAACCACGTACAAGAGATACCGGATTTGTATTTGCCAGTGAGGTTGTAGGTGGGGTTGTGCCCACAAGGTATCTGCCTGCTGTTGAAAAAGGGCTGAGGGAAGCGATTATCAACGGTATTCTGGCGGGTTACCCGGTGGTTGATCTCAAAGCCATTGCCTACGACGGCTCCTTTCACCCTGTCGACAGCTCTGAATTTGCCTTTAAAATTGCCGCAAGCATGGCATTCAAAAATGCTTTCGAGCAGGCGAAGCCCTTTCTGCTTGAACCAATTTTTTCCCTGAATGTCTATGCTCCAGAACAGTATACTGGAGAAATCGTTGGCGATATTTCAAGCAAACGGGGTAAAATTCTTGGAATGGATTCTGACGTAAAAATGCAGATCATTCATGCACTCATACCACAGTCCTCGCTGACGACATTTCATCACGCCCTGACACGACTGACCCAGAGCCGGGCACGGTACTCCTACACGTTCAGCCATTACGAAGAGGCACCGCCCGATGTTGCCCAGCAGATCATTGCTGCAAAGAGAACATAGCAGTAGCGCAAAGAGAAAAAGCCCCGGATGTCACGGGGCTTTTTATTGTATGACTGGCAGATACGGGGAATCACGTGGGTTGCCCCTACAGGAGACCGATAATCGATTTTATTTTGAGCCACCAGACTATCCAAACCGCTTCACGAATATTGTGACGGGTCATTTTCGACTTGCCAACTGTCCGATCGACAAAAATAATGGGAATTTCCCTGATAGCAAACCCCTTTTTCCAAACTCTGAAGTTCATCTCAATCTGAAATGAATAGCCCTGGGAGTTGATTCTTTCAAGATCGAGCGACTGCAATACCTCTCTGCTGAAACATTTAAAACCACTTGTCGGGTCGGCCACAGGCATACCGGTAACAAAACGCGTATAGATGCTCGCCATTTTTGAAAGAATCAACCTGCCAAGCGGCCAGTTGACAACATTAACGGTATTGTTCATATAGCGCGACCCGATAACCAGATCGGCGTCACTCATCGCATCAAAAAAACGCTCTACCATTGCAGGATCGTGCGAAAAATCGGCATCCATCTCCATGATGTAGCGGTAAGCGTTCTGCAGTGCAAACAAAAAACCGGTAATATATGCCGTACCAAGCCCAAGCTTTCGCTCCCGCGTCATCAGATGAATTCCACTCATCGTCAGTTGCAGAGAACGAACAATCGCCGCCGTTCCGTCAGGAGAGTTATCGTCGATGACAAGAATATCAACCGCAAATGGATAACGCTCTCTGAGGTCAGTAATCAATCTGCCAATATTCTCTGCCTCGTTGAAGGTTGGTATAATGACCAGTGCCTCGCTTGCAGGCGCTGCTTCATCACAGAGTGAGATACGAGAATTGTTCAGGGTAACGTTATTTTGTTCCAACATGAGCATTAAAGATCTTCAAAAAAAAAGCATTGCTTCCGGGGAGGCAATGCTTTTATAAAACGATTCACAAACCTTGATACTCTCAGCGTGCTTCGCGATGAAAGCGGTGCAGGAACCTGAGATCAAAATCAAGTCTTTTCGGAGGGGTGTAGGTAAAATCAAGCACTTCACCATCAGGAAGAACTTCGAGCAGTGCTCCCGCAGGGCATTCATCCGAAGAAAAACAGGCCGAACAGGAAATACAGGCATCCTGATCGATATAAGCTCTGAAACCACCCTCCTGAACGTCACCGTACAATTTGTAGCCAATGGCCTTCACCTTCGGCGGACACTTGTCAAGACAGAGTCCACAACCCACACAGAGGTTTTCAAGAATAAAGTAGTGTGATTTCGCTCTCGGTGCAGCCTTTTTCAAAACAGGCTGAGCGACGGCCTCTGCCGGTGCGGCTTTTGCCGCTGGCGCCACTTTCGCAACTGGAGCCGTTGGTTTTGCACCTGCGACTGGTTTTGCACCTGCGGCCGGTTTTGCACCTGCGGGCGGTTTTGCACCTGCGACCGGTTTTGCACCTGCGGGCGGTTTTGCACCTGCGACCGGTTTTGCACCTGCGACCGGTTTTGCACCTGCGGCTGGTTTTGCACCTGCGGCCGGTTTTGCACCTGCGGCCGGTTTTGCATCTGGTGCCGGCTTGGCCGCTGGGGCTGGTTTTGCACTTGGAGCTGGCTTTGCGGCGGCTTTCTTGACCGGAAAAGCAGACTCCTGCGGAACACCGCATCTTCCAAGATTGAC
>CAIXCO010000004.1 GCA_903917955.1 uncultured Chlorobiaceae bacterium
CGGCAAAGGTGTCGCCGTGGTAGCCGGAGCGGACGGTGAGTAACCGGTTTTTCAGGGGTTTTCCCAGGGCCGCCCAGTACTGGAAAGCCATCTTGATAGCCACTTCAACGGCCACAGAGCCGGAGTCGCTGAAAAAGAGCTTCTGCAGGGGCTCGGGGGTCAGCGCTACCAACTGTTTGGCAAGAGTTATGGCAGGCTGATGGGTGAGACCTCCGAACATGACATGGCTCATCAGGTGCAGTTGCCTGACCACCGCATCATTAAGCACTGGGTGGTTATAGCCGTGGATGGCGGCCCACCAGGAGGACATGCCGTCAACAAGGCGACGGCCATCCTCAAGCTCAAGAAAGACGCCGCTGGCACGAGCAACCGGATAGACTGGCAGAGGAGCAGTTACGGAGGTGTAGGGATGCCAGAGATGATGGCGATCAAAATCGAGGTCAAGGGAGGCTGCTTGTATGGCCATACCGATAGAGACTATAAGATGTTATGATAAAGAGAGCCGCTCAAGAGCATCAAGATCAAGCAGCCCCTCACGCAGGTCGATGATCGGTGCCGCACATCCCGCCTTGGCGAGGTAGCGACCAAGAAACTCACGAGTATCATCGGCGATCAGCTTGTCGATGTTCTGAAAACAGTTGTAGAGAAGCCCCCGGATGACGATTCCCCTGTGCTGACAGGCTTCGATGGAGAGGAGTGTGTGGTTGATGCTGCCAAGCCGGGGGCTCGTTACCAGCAAAAGCTCATAGCCAGCATCCCGAATATAGTCGGCAAAAAGGAGAACGGGGGTGAGAGGGACAAGGAGCCCGCCAACCCCCTCAAGAAGCACCAGGTCGTACCGTTGCTGCAAGGCAAGGGTAGAGAGGCTTATACGGTGAAGATCGACCTCCGACCCCTCCAGACGGGCGGAAAGGTGCGGTGAGGCCGGATAGCGGAAAACTGAGGGGCAGGTGAGTCCCTCCCGATCAACATCCTGCACTTCAATCCCCATCAGGCGACGGTGTTCAAGAATATCTTCCGCAATCCCTTCACAGCCAGTCTGCACAATTTTCTGTGTGATGACCTTTTTGCCCAGCTGAAGGAGAGCTCTGGCGAGCAGACCGGTCGTGTATGTTTTTCCAATTCCGGTATCAATACCGCCAACAGCGAGCACAGTTCCGCTCATAGGATTCTCTTTTTCATGCAGCAATAGAGGGGATGATAGGTCAGGTAGACACCATTTTCAGAGGAAAAGAGGCGCCGGTACTCTTCCAAAAAATGGAGGTAACGGCTTTTTGTCCATGAACGACGAAGCAGCCCGTTGACGCCAGTAGAGCGGATATGGTGCAGCATCGCTTCTGGGGAGAGAAACTCCATTCGCAGAGTCTCTTCGCGGCTGACAGTTATCTCAAAATAACGTCCGGCGAGCAGTTCAAGCTCACTAAGGGTGTAATAGCTGAGGCCGACACCCTCGATGGCCGATATTTCACGCATGTTTGAGGGGCCAAAGGTTGTGAAGGCGAGCGTCCCTCCGGGCTTGAGATGATCGAAGATCTTTTTAAAAAATCCGTCAAGGTCATTGAGCCATTGCAATGTGGCATTCGAAACAACAAGGTCGAGCGATGAGGGCAAGAGCTTCAGGCTCTCAATATCCCCGGCAAGAAAGTGAAACTCTCCGACAGCAAACCGGTCAAGAACCCCCTGGAGCGAGGTGCAGCTCTCTGCGACAAGATCATTGGCATAATAGGTGTTGACGTTGCAGCGGCCCAGCAGCTCAGCCATGAGTGCGCCTGAGCCTGAGCCAACTTCAAGTACCCGCACAAACGATCGGCTCGGCTCCTGCTGGCAGATAATCTCTGAAAGTCCACGGGCCATCGCTTTCTGCACCACAGCCTGGCCGCTGTAGCTGCGCAGGGTTCGGAAAAATCGGTCGCGAACCAGTTGCTTGTTAATCAACGGGTGCATTCGAGTACCTCCTGCAGGTTCCTGAAATGAAAAAAGGGGAAATGTGGCATATCGGCGATAACGGTTTGAGGAAGAGCATTCCATGCCCGGTACTGCTGCTCGGCTGGAACAACAAGATCACGTCCGCCAATAATGGCATGAGTATAACTCCATGCGGTGCCACCTGCCGGGCCCTTCGTCAGGAAGTGCTCCTGCAACTGTTCCAGCTCTTCGAGTTGATCGGTCGCACTGCGATCGGGCGACATGGAGGAAAAAAGGGTGTGTGCTTCGCCCGATCCACACATCCGGCGGTTGAAGCGGTTGCGGCTCTTTTCACTATAGGTTGCAAGGGTTGCCTGAAAAATTTCAGGGCTGATGCCTCTCTCTGCGCTGACCGGATGCAGGGTCCCGTTGATGGCAATCGCGCACGCAATCGGGGGCAATGCAACATGCTGGGCAACCCAGACGCCGAATGACCAGGCCACAACGGTTATGCGGCCATACCGGGCGGCCTCACTCATAACGCCCGCTTCTGGCTCCAAAGTGCGGTAGTCGTGGCAAATCAGCAGATCAGCCTGAAAACCGTCAAAAAGCGACTCGGCGAGAAGATGGTCGCCAATTCGGCGATCCATGCCCCAGCCGTTGAAAAAGAGCAGCAGCTCTTCTGCCCCCTCTTTTTTGAGCCATGTTGTTTTCATGCGGTGGCTATCCTCCCGATAAGAGCAGGAATTCGCTCAAGATCTTTCCACCGCAGGGTAGAGCGGAGTGAGATGCGGATACGGGCACTCTTTTCCGGGACGGTAGGCGGACGCACCGGCAAACAGAGAAACCCTGCATCCCTAAGGCGGGCGGAGAGGGCCACCGCGAGCGCATTGCTGCCGGTAATCACCGGTACGATATGGCTTTCGCCCGGAACATCGAGTGAATGAGCAATCAGCTCTCTGCGGAGCCTTGCGGCAAGCTGCAAAAGCGCCTGCCGCTCCCGGCTCATCAAGGTCTGCCGCTCAAGGGTGAGCAAACTCCAGCCGAGAATAGCCGGGGGCAGTGCTGTGGTAAAAATAAAGGAGCGCATGGTATTAATCAGGTACTCCCTGAAGAGGCTGCTCATCACGGCGTAGGCTCCAGTTGAGGCGAGCGCTTTGCCGAATGTCCCGGTGATGATATCAATCTGCTGCACCACACCGGCCGTTTCACAGAGGCCGAGACCGCTCTCTCCGAAGACCCCGACACCGTGCGCTTCATCGACAACAAGCACTGCGCCGTACCTCTCTTTCAAGGCAACAAGGCGGGAGAGGTCGGCAAGGTCTCCGTCCATGCTGAAGACCGATTCGGTGACGATGAATATTTGACGATAATGGTCAACAGCTCCCGCAAGCAGCTCTTCGAGGTGATCGTAGTCGAGGTGGCGATAGCGCTGGTACGATGCTTCGGCAATTTTCATGCCGTCAATGATACTTGCGTGGTTCTTCCGGTCGCTGAGCACAAGATCGTGACGACTGCAAAGCGCCGGAATGATGCCGATGTTGGCGTGGTAACCACTGTTGAAGACCAGCGCCGCTTCACGCCCGTAGAGCACGGCAATGGCCCGCTCCAACTGGTCGTAGAGGGGATGGTTGCCTGTCAAAAGGCGGGAGGAGGAGCTGGTCATGGCATACTCCCTCTCCCTGAGCTCTTCGGTATAACCGGCAAGCAGCTCCCGGTCGTCGCCAAGGCCGAGATAGTCGTTTGAGGAAAGGTTCAAAAGGGGCTGACCAGCCACGGCAATATGGGTACCATGCCTGGCCGTGATATCGGGAAGTACCCTGTAGCGGTCGAGCTGGCGGAGCCCGTCAAGCTCCTGCTGAATCCGCTCCTGAAACTGCATGATGGCTCCTCCCTCAGTTAAATGTTGCAATCTGGCTGGCAAATCGCTGGTCATCGGCAATATCGCGTCCCCGTGTGGTCAGGTAGCCTCCGGTGAGATAACCATTTGCGCCCGAGAGCATCAGGAGCCCCTGAAAATCTTTCATGATGGTCTCCCTGCCTGCCGCAAACTTGATGACTTTATGGGGATGTGCAAGACGACAGAGAGCAAAGGTTTTTACAATGTCAGCCACGGAAATCGACTCTTTTCCTGCAAGCGGGGTACCTTCGATTGGTACCAGCACGTTGAGCGGTATGACTGAGACATCGAGTTCCTGAAGGGCAAAAATCATGGCAATCCGGTCCTGCATGGTTTCGCCCACCCCCATAATGCCGCCGCAACAGACTGAGATATTGTTCTTTCTCAGCAGCTTGATGGTCTCAATCCGCTCTTCGACGCTGTGCGTATCGGCAATAAGCTCTCTGTACCGGTCGGGCGCAACCTGAATATTGATGTTGTAATGGGCAATGCCGTGCGCTGCAAGTGCCGCCGCAGGCTCTTCGCCCAACATGCCAAGCGAGGCACAAACACTGAGTTCCGGCAGCTCCGCATGAAGGCGGTCAATCATGTCGAGCACCCGCTGAAACTCCGGGTTAATCCGTTTATAACCGTAGCCACTGGTTACAATTCCAAAATGGGAGACTCCTGCAGAGAAACAGTTCCGCGCTTCAATCAGTACAGACTCTGCATCGACAAGATCATAGACCTCAATATCGGCCCGATTGTGGCGCGACTGTGCACAAAAACGGCAATTTTCGCCGCATACCCCCGATTTGGCATTCATGATGGAGCAGGCATGGAGCGCTTCAGGGCCACTTCCATAACGGTTTTTGACTTTGTTGGCAAGCGAAGCCAAATCAAGCGCGAGTTCACCCGGCAACTCTGCAAGCAGCAGGGCTTCGGCATGACTGATCGGCTCACCGGTTTCAAGCACACGGTATGCTGCAACAATTAGGGGATGAAGCGTTGGTTGATCCATAACAAGAAGGGGTTATATGATTGATGAAGAGGTTCGCAGATGGGCCTCTCCCGATGAAACGAGGATAATTTCTCCCTCCGCACCATCGAGCATCAGCTCTCCGAGGCGGGAGATCCCTCTCACCGTTCCGCTTATGCTTCGTTTTAACTGGTCAATCGTTACCTCCTTCGACTGGAGGAGCGAATGCGCCTGGAGAAAGGAAAGGATAAAACCGAGATCCTCCTCCACAAGCCACGCGTCGTAGAGTGGTTCAAAATGGTTCAGCACTGAGGCAAGAAGCTCCGCTCTCGAAAAGAGTTGCCCCGTTTCAAGAAAAAGCGAAGTTGCGCTCTCATGCAGTGGGGGCGGAAACTCTGACTGGTTGACATTGATACCGATTCCAACAACAACAAAGTGTGTAAGATCAGGCTCTGACTGCATTTCGCACAACACTCCACACAACTTTTTGCCATTGGCCAAAATGTCATTCGGCCACTTGATCATCGGCGCAAGATCAAGCGAGAGATCGCTCAAGGCCCGGTGAAGAGCCACCGCCACAAGCAGGGTCAATTGCGGTACACGAATGGAGGGGACTCCGGGCCGCAAAATCAGGGAGAAATAGAGGTTGACGCCCGAAGGTGAAACCCAGGTACGTCCCATTCTGCCCCGGCCACCGGTCTGGGAATCGGCCACCACGATGCAACCCTCCGCTACACCCTCAACGGCAAGAGTTTTGGCCAGAATATTGGTAGAGGCTGTAACGGGGTGATAGGCAATCTTTCGGCCAAACCGTCGAGCAGCAAGAAACGACAAAACCTCGGCTTCTACAGGACGACCGGTCAGACCTGAAAGTCGGTACCCCCGTCCTGTTACAGCATCAAGAGAGTACCCTTCGCTGCGCAACAGGCTGATATGCTTCCATACGGCACTTCTGGTAATCCCACATTCACGGCAAAGCGCTTCTCCCGATACAAAATCACCAACGGTGATCATGCGGCTCAAAATTCGGGCGGTAACGTCGTTCATGAGAGGTAACTGAAAAGGCGAAAAAAACGCTGCGTCTTTAAAAAGTTGTCAACACGAATGTAGCTCCGGGTTTACAACTTTGCAACAAGAAAACGTGCGTCATCGCTCCATTGCAGCCATGCTTGCGGTTTCGTAGTTCTTGCGGTAGGCCAGCACTCCCTGAAAAATAGAGTATGCTATTTTTTTCTGCTCCTGGCGGTCACGAAGAATATGCTCCTCCCGTGCATTGGAGAGGTAGCCCACTTCTACCAGGGCGCTCGGCATGGAAGGGCTCCATAACACCATAAAACCAGCCTGATGCACTCCGCCTCTTGGATTGACTGTTTGCCGGTAATTTGGGTTAAGGATATGGCGCGCAAGGGATGCTGACTGCCGGGCAAAGGCACTCTGGGCCATGCTGCTCATGATGAGATACTCTTCAGTAAAGCCTTTGTAAGCCTGTGTGTAGTCAGCCTCCTGACGTATCACCGAGTTTTCAAACAGGGCAACTTCAAGAGCCTCCTTTGTTTTGTGGGCTCCGAGAATATAGACGTCAGAACCCCGAACACTACGGTCTGGATTTGCATTGCAATGAATGCTGATAAAAAGTTTTCCTCCGCTCTGGTTTGCTATTTTCCCCCGTTGAAGCAGAGGAATAAAGGCGTCCTCCTTTCTTGTGTAGACGACCCGTACATCAGGCCACTTCTGTGAAATAAACTTCCCGAGATCACGAACGATATTGAGTGCGACATCTTTTTCACTGGTGCCTTTTCCGCCTGTTGTCCCGGGGTCCTTTCCTCCATGACCTGCGTCAAGCACAATGGTATCAAGCTTCCACTTTTCAATATCACGGCTGAGTACCTGTGCTATCTGCCGCTCTTTGTCGTTGCTGCCAGCGACTTGCGTATTGGCATGACTGCGGACAACGATCGTATAGCGGTTGCGTTTGTTGTCGCGCTGAAATTCCACAGAGTCCACAAGAAACCGGCGATTATCGAGCGCTATGGTAAACTGTAACCCGGCTCCGACAACTTGTTTTGGAGTGATTGAGCTGACCACAATTCCGCTGTACATTTTTGTTAAGGCGCTGACGTCACAAGAGGCTTTTTCAAGAGAAAAATAGGTGTACCCCTCTTTGTTGAGCGTAAGGAGTGAGGCTTGGGTAGCAATACCGGTAGCAGAAAAGGTGATGAGCACTCCATCCGAACGTTTTTTGACCTCAATTCCGGTGATGACCGTTCTCTCTGTTTCGGCAAGCTTGTTGGCGGTCTCGGCGTCAGAGAGAGCATCATCACTGATTGTCCCGATTGTTCCGTCTAATTCTCCAATACTTTTTTTGTCAAGCCGGATAGCTACTTTGCCAGACGACTGGTCGTAAACCACCTCCCGGTCGAGCCAGACGTTGAGAAAACGGCAGAGCTGACTGGCCGGCAACAAGAGCCGCGACTGCATCAGTACAGGAGCCGACGGCAGTTGGATAATCCTTTTCGGGAGTTCGGGATTTCTCGAAAGAACGCGGACAAAATGATTGCCAGCCATAATAGAACAAAGAGTGCCTGGCATCCCGAAAGACTCTTCAATAACAAGCGAGCCCTGCTCATTACGGTAACTCATGCGCAAGGCACGCACCATGGATTCAAGATCAATCATTAGAACGCCCGCTCTTTTCAGGGCCGCCACCTTTATGGTATAGCCCTGATCATCTCCAGTCATCACGCTGAGCGAAACGGCGCACTCTCCAGGCTGCGCCATGGGAAGAGCCGAAAGGGTTCTGACGGAAAGCATCAGCAGCGTCATCAGCATCAGAGCGGCCAAACCAGAACGAAGAGGATGCAAAAAGTGGCGCATGATTATCAAAGCATTATTTTTTCCCGAACAGTTTTTCAGCGTAAAAGAATAATAATAAAATATCTCTCTTCTCCCTCTGCCGCCGGTTTTTATCGCCCGAAATGATCGTCTCCACAAAAAGCCAAAGAGGCTAAATCGAGAGCTGAAAAATGGTAAAATTTGTTTTTTGCTCTTCAACACCTATCTTTTTCAAAATTTTACTTGTAATGCTCTTAATACCGGTACTGATCAATGGCTCCAAAAACTGCAACACTCTCTGCCAGAAACAGGACCCTGATTGTCGTCGAATCTCCCTCAAAGGCAAAAACTATCAATAAATACCTCGGAGACAAGTATACTGTTTTCGCATCAGTCGGCCACATCAGGGATCTGCCGAAAAAGGAGATTGGTCTTGATTTTGACCATCATTACGAGCCGAGGTATGAAATTATTGCCGGAAAGGAGAAGGTTGTTCATCAGTTAAAAAAGCTTGCGGCTGAAGCCAATGAAATTCTCATAGCGACTGACCCTGACCGCGAAGGCGAGGCCATCGCATGGCATATCTCCCAGGAGATCGGCGTAACCAACAAGCCGGTATCGCGGGTGCTTTTTAATGAAATCACCAAAAACGCGATCATTGCAGCCATCCAGGCGCCACGGCAGATTGACGACTGCCTGGTGCGCTCCCAGCAAACCCGTCAAGGACTTGATAAAATAGTGGGCTACAAAATTAGCCCCTTTTTGTGGAATGTAGTGCTGCGCGGTCTTTCTGCCGGCAGGGTACAATCCGTCGCGCTACGCCTGATATGCGAGCGTGAAGCGGAGATCACCCGCTTCCAGATTGAGGAGTACTGGTCGATTGCGGCAGACTTTACCACACCGGGCCATGAGTCTTTCCGGGCAAGGCTTGTGCGCCTGGATGGTGACAAGCCGCAGCTCTCCAATCAGCAGCAGGCTGAGTCCATTGCAGCACGCATCAAAAAGGGCAATTTTTCGGTACGGGAAATTGCCCCACGTGTACAACAGCGCAAAGCTCCTCTGCCATTTACCACCTCGCTCCTCCAGCAGGCGGCATCGAACCAGCTCGGCTTTGGATCGCAAAAAACCATGCGAGTTGCACAGCAGCTCTATGAAGGCATTGATCTTGGTGCAGAGGGTACGGCAGGTCTCATCACCTACATGAGAACCGATTCAACGCGCATCGGTGCCGAAGCAGTCGTTGAGGTAAGAGGCTATATTAATCAGCAGTTCGGCAAAGAGTATATCGGTTTCGGCGGAGCGGCAAAACCGGGCAAAAATGCACAGGATGCGCATGAAGCCATCCGGCCAACATCAATTTTCAAAAAACCGGAGCAACTCAAACCCTACCTTTCAACCGACCAGTTTAAACTGTATGAGCTGATCTGGAAGCGTTTTCTTGCCGCCATGATGGCTCCCGCAAAAATCGAACAAACGCGGGTTGATGTTGAGGATCGTGCAGAAAAATTCCTCTTCAGAGCAACGGGCAGCAGGATTCTTTTTGCTGGCTTCATGCGAGTCTATGATGACCAGAAAGAGCTTGATTACGAAGCGCAGACCTCTACGAAGGAGGATGTGGAAAAAGAGCTGACGGTGAAACTGCCGGAACACTTGTCGGTCAGTGACCCTCTTGCCCTTGCCGACCTTGACCAGAAACAGAGCTTTACCCGCCCTCCGGCACGCTACAGTGAGGCTACACTGGTAAAGGATCTTGACCATTTTGGTATTGGACGACCATCTACTTATGCCTCCATTTTTTCGACACTGCAGGATCGACGCTATGTGGAGCTGGAAAAGAAAAAAATTCTGCCCACGGAACTCGGCAAGGACGTCTCACTGATTCTTGTTGCCAATTTTCCTGATCTTTTCAATGTTGACTTCACCGCCTTCATGGAAAATGAACTCGACAAGGTAGCAAGCGGAGAGGATGAATATGAAAAAGTGCTTGACAAGTTCTACAGACCGCTTGAGGCGGTACTGGGCCTGCGCAAATCCAATCCGATTGTCCCCCAGAACAGCGAACCAGAGCGCTGTGATAAATGCGGTGAGGGGCTGATGGTAGTCAAATGGACGGCAAATGGAAAATTTTTTGGCTGTTCATGCTATCCTAAATGCAAAAATATTAAGGCTATAAGCAGCAACAAGGCGAAAGCAGTTGACACAGCAATCCTTTGCCCCTCCTGCAAGGAAGGGCACATGCTTTTGCGCAGCGGAAGATTTGGCGCTTTTCTTGCCTGTTCCAACTACCCCAAGTGCAATACACTGCTTAATTTAAGCAAACAGCGCCATATCGAGCCACTGAAGACGCCGCCGGTAGTGACCACCATTCTCTGCCCCAAATGCAGCTCCCCGCTCTATCTCAGAAGCGGAAAACGGGGGTTGTGGCTTGGCTGCTCAAAATTCCCCAAGTGCAAGGGACGCCTGGCCTGGAGCACCCTTGATGAAAGTACCCAAAGTCACTGGGAGGCAGTCATGACCGACCACCAGAAAGCTCACCCTGCGGTCATGCTGACGATGATTGATGGAAAAGCGGTGCCGATGACCGTGCCCGTTGATGATATCATACTGAAAGCGGAAGAGGCAGGGCTGCTTGCCTCTCCCGTTGAAGAAATTGCTGAAGTTACGCCATAAAAAGGGCGATGTGGTAAACAACAAATGAGAGCAGCCAGGCCACAGAGAGGGAGTAGACCGAATAGAGCAGCACCGGGCGCCAGTGGCCAACCTCTTTTTTCATGACGCCAAGCGCCGCTACGCAAGGGATATAGAGCAGGACAAAGACCATAAGGCTCAGAGCTGTTGCCCTGCTGAATGAGGGATCGTGCCGGAGAACCGTTTTCAGCTCTACCGGGCCACCCTCATGTTGCCCGATGGAGGAGATGGTGGCGAGGGTGGAAACAACGACCTCCTTCGCCGCCAGGCCGGTTACAAGGGCGATACCAATCCTCCAGTCAAAGCCAATCGGTCGGATAAGAGGTTCAAGCACTTTGCCAGCCCTTCCTGCCAGAGAGTACTCAAGCTGTTCCGACCGTATGCGTAAGTCAAGCTCTCTTTGTTGAACCTTTTTTTCGCCCTCACCCACGCTACTCGTGGCAATACGCGCACTTTCTGCTACAAGTTTTGCCTGAAGTACCTCGTTCCGGGGGTAGTTGCTTACCGCCCAGATAATGATAACCGCCCCAAGAATAAGTGTCCCTGCTTTTTTCAAATAGAGCCAGGCTTTCACCTTTGCCTGAAAGAGGACTGAGGAAAGTGTTGGCCAGCGATAGGGCGGCAACTCCATGACAAAGGGCTCTGAATCGCTTTTCAGAACGGTCGACTTGAGGAGCCAGGCAGTCCAGAGACCAACCACAATTCCGAGAAGGTAGATGCCGAACATGACGTTGGCCGCCACATCAGGCGGAAAAAAAGCGGCGGTCAGCAGTACATAGACCGGCAGTTTGGCTCCGCAACTCATGAAAGGAATAATCATGATGGTGACAAGCCGGTCGGTTGGACTTTTGAGTGTCCGTGTCGCCATGATGGCCGGAATGGAACAGCCGAAGCCTGTTATCATGGGGATGAAGGATTTTCCATGAAGACCGAAACGGTGCATCAGCCGGTCAATCACAAATGCAGCTCGGGCCATATAACCGGAAGCCTCAAGAAAGGAGAGTCCGATAAAGAGCAGGACGATATTGGGCAAAAAGAGCAGGACTCCACCAACACCCGCAATGATGCCGTCAATGACGATAGAGCGAAGTGTCTCATTCGGCAAAAGCGGGGCAATCACGGAGGCGATGAGAGCAAAAAAAAGCTCAAGGGCACCCATAACCGGCGAAGCAAGGGAAAAAGTCAACTGAAAGATGGCCCAAACCACCAGTAAAAAAATCGGCAGGCCAAGCACCCGGTTGAGCACCACCTTGTCGATAGAGTCGGTTGGTGTCGCCTTGACTCCTGACGGAAAGCGGACACACTCCTGCATGGCTCCCCGAATAAAGGCGTGACGGTCTTCGGTTATGAGGATTTCAGGCTCAGAATCGTGCAGCCTTTCAGCCTCGCGAAGGGCATCCTGAAGGACAAGCTCAACTTTTACCCAGACGGGATAATGCTGAACTTCGTTATAGACCTCCCGGTCGTTCTCCAGCAGCTTGATGGCCAGCCATCGTGCATTGAACCGGCCAAGCTCCTTTTGATGGAGAAGAGATGTGGTAATTTTTTCGACCGAAGCTTCAAGTTCAGGGCGAAAAAAAAGCTTGTTTTTATGGATCTCAATATCCTTTCGGGAGAGTCGAATAATATGATCGAGCAGTGAATCAAGTCCAATATTCTTTTTGGCCGAGGTCGGAACAATGTGGCACCCAAGAAGCTTCTGCAACTGCTTGATCTCGATAACAATACCCTTCTCTTCAACCTCGTCAATCATATTGAGGGCAACGAGGAAATCGACTTCAAGCTCCATGAGCTGCGTTGTCAAAAGAAGGTTCCGCTCAAGGTTTGTCCCCTCGACAACGTTGACAACAACATCAAGAGGCTCCTTGATGAGATACTCCCTTGTTACAATCTCCTCCGGGGAGTAGGGTGTGAGTGAGTAAATTCCAGGCAGATCAACCACCGTGATCAAGTACCCCTTGTACTCAAGATAGCCCTCATGCTTTTCAACGGTCACCCCCGAGAAATTGCCCACTTTCTGGTGAGAGCCAGTCAACGCATTGAAAAGAGAGGACTTGCCGCAGTTCGGATTGCCTGCAAGCGCAACCCTGATCTCTTTATGTTCACTCATGCGTTACTGCCGGACAGGGAAAGCGCATCTCCAGGTTCCCCGACTTTACACACCAAAACACCCTCTGCCTCGGTTTTTCTCATGGCAAGATAGAGCCCCTTGAAAATAATCTCAATCGGATCACCAAGCGGGGCAACCCTGAGCACCTTAAATGTTGTCCCTTTTATCAACCCCATATCCATAATTCTGCGCCTTATAACACTCTCCGCCTTCAAGGCCGTCACTTCAGCCTTGTCTCCCACCTTCAATTCCGATAACCGCATGGCACAATCTCCGTCAAAACAATAAAAAAATAATCAGGATTAATAATATCCTATTTAACGGTTACCAGCAAGAAAAAATTGCATCTTTTGAAAAAGGAGTTATCCGTGCAGCGCCGCAGCGCCGGGAAAAGGAGGCCAACCCATCCGCTCTCCACCAATCAGGTGAGCATGGATATGAAGAACACTCTGCAAGGCATTCTTGCCGGTATTGAAGACGAGCCTGTAACCGGACTCCCTGATACCGACAATCTCTGCCACGACTCCGGCGGCCAGAAGAATGTGACCGGCAATCGTTTCATCTTTTGGGCAAAGATCGTTGAGCGATGCGATATGCTTGACGGGAATAATCAGCACGTGCTCTGCTGAGACGGGCGTGATGTCGCGAAAAGCGACAACATGATCATTGCGATAGAGAATTTTGGCTGGAATTTCACCGCGCACAATGCGGCAGAAGAGACAATCAGCTTCCTGTTGTAGCATAGGGGGGTTCCTCTTTTTACTCTTTATGGTGGTTCTCAAGGTTCTTGCACGACAGAGAGCGACGCAGTGCCGTTGCCTGTCATGAGTACAACTTTAAGCTTCTCTTTTTCAGCCGAAACAACTCCGCCCTCACCATCACCAGAAGTAACAATGGTTGAAACCTTCTGGAAACCATTGCTTTTAAGCCGGCTCTCAACATCCTTGACAATATTTCCCTGAACCTTCTCAAAAACGACGTTCCAGCTCTTACCCTCAGGAGTCTCTGAACGGGTAACGGCCCCTATCTTGCCCCAGGAAAACCTCGGAATATCAACAGGCATATCGGCTGGCCAGACCCCGCTGTTGCCTTGAATTTCAATTTTCTGCCCCTCGGACTGGATGGTTATGTTACTGCCAGCGGAATTAATATCGACTTTTTTGCCTGTTGACTGCTCAATCGCTTTTTCCACAAGCACCTCTTCAATCTTTTTCTGGCAGGAGGTGAGGGGGACGCCGAGAGCAAAAAGTGCCAGAAAAATCCCGGCAGAACGAACTTTTGATGGTAGCGGCATATCTAAATGGTCTACGGTTGTGAATTTTTATTCGGTGAAACAGCACACTGTCAATGTACGCAAATGCCAGAAAAGATAAAATAATTGTATTCCCGGCAACAGGCTGGCAGCCGAACCTCCCGTGCAGAAAAAAACTGTCAGGCAACCTGGGATGCATCTGAAGAGTCTCCAGTTGACGACCCAGGAACTTCAGAGACTTTTGATGCAAGCACTTTATCGATCCTCTGGCCATCGAGATCTACAATTTCAAGAGTCCACTCTTCCCATTTCACAATGTCGCCAGTCCTTGGCATACGCCCAAGCAGCCACATCATCAGGCCGCTGAGGGTATGGTAAAGCCCTTTATCCTCTTCGGGCACACATTTCAGCTCAAGCGTGTCTTTCAATTCAGGCACAGGAATAAGGCCATCAAGGAGCCAGGAGCCGTCATGGCGTTCAACTGCCCATGAATCCTCAAGATTACGGGGAACAAACTCACCTGTGACCGCCTCAAGCATGTCCTGAAGGGTAACCAGCCCCTGAATTTCACCATACTCGTCAACAACAAAGACCATCTGGGTACCCGAGGTCCTGAAATGGTCGAGCAGTTCCATGCCTGTAAGCGTTTCGGGGACATAGACGCAGGGTTGTAACTGCGAGGTAAACTCCGTAAGCCCCCCTTTCAGCGTTTTCGACAGGAGCTGTTTGGCATTGACAACGCCAAGCAGTGACTGAAGACCGCCATTGCAGACGGGAAAACGGGAGTGCTCCGATTCTGTTACCCGGTCGATATTCTCTTCAAGTGGCCGGGAAACGTCAAGCGAGACGATATCAGCCCTTGGCACCATCAGCGAACCGAGTTGACGGTCATCGAGACGGAAAACATTTCGCACCATTTCATGTTCATGCTGCTCAATTACCCCGGCCTCAGAGCCCTCCTCAAGCATGGCATGAATCTCCTCCTCCGTGACGCTAGGCATGATGTGAGGGTGGTTTCCCGTCAGGCGGAGAATGGCATCGGTCGAAGCCGTAAGCAGCCTGCCAAACGGACGGGTTATCGAAGAGAGTGTACGCATCGGGCGTGCAACCAGGCATGCGATTCCTTCTGGATTGAACTGACCAAGACGTTTGGGCACAAGCTCTCCGACCACAATGGTGACATAGGTAATCAAAAGCACGACAAACACAATTGCAACAATGTGGCTTATCTTTTGATCCATGCCGAGATCCCATAACCATTGAGCTAAAGGGCCAGCAAAAACACCTTCTCCGACAATACCGTTCAGGATACCGATGGAGGTAATGCCAATCTGAATCGTCGAAAGAAACCTGGTTGGCTCCTGACAAAGCTTCAGGGCAACAGCCGCCGACTTGTCTCCATCCTCTGCAAGTTTTGAAAGACGGGAGCGCTTTGAGGTTACCAGCGCAATTTCCGACATAGCAAAAAGCCCGTTAACAACAATCAAAACAAGAAGAAAGAGTATTTCCATAACAATTTAGGTTGAACCGGTCGGGAGAACAGGAGAAAAATTAGTGCCGCTACAACCCATCAAACGGGAGATTCCCGACCGGCTCTGTTTTTACACAATTTTCATAATTACTATAATGACGGCACCATTCAACTACATTTTTATTCTGCTATTTCCAAGCACACAATCTCAACATACGGTGATTGATGCCATTCACCATCACCTCCCGAGAGGCAAAGAGAGTAACAGCACCAAGTCGAGGCATTGCGACTCGCTTTACTTGTTGGCAAGAAAGAGTGTTTTCACTTTTGCAATCAGTTGATTTTCTGTCAACCGCTCGCAGGCTTCAACTCCAGTTACCTTTGAATGCAGTCCATTGACCTTTTCAATCTCTTTGACAAATTCAATTTTTGCCTCTCCGGGGCCAAAAATGGCAATCTTCGATGAGTCATCGAGCAACTCAATTACCGCCACGTAAAAGGTGTGATACTGGTGTTTTCGCCGTTCCTCTGCCGTGTGTTCATTGAATACTGCCTGCGCCACAACGGTTCCCCCCGCTTTCCACCCCCCGGCAGGCTTGAGGTGGCTTTCAGCACCGGACTCCACATGTTGAACCGACGTTTGATCACCTTCAATTGAAACCAGAACAGCTTCCTTGTGATCAATCCAGATACCAGTGTTTTTTTTCATGGCTACCAGGCTCCTTCTGTAGTAATGTTTCTGAACGGTAACAGCGAATTCTTGACGATTCAGCGGCCGCATCCCCCTGAAGCCTAACTACCAACAGAAGTCCACGGCAACAGCCTACCCCAATGTAAGCAAAAAATAGGATACCAGTACAGTGCTTTTACTTTTGGAGCAGTACGAGTTGGTCAACACCCCAAAAAGAGATGCCCTGCACAGGGTTCAGGGCTGTTAACCCCGGATACTGTACAGGGCATGAGAGCCCGATGATCCAGCATGAAACCCCACTCTCTCTCAGAGGGAATCCTTGATCACCCGTTCCTTGTCAGCAAAGATTTTTGCTGCAAGAAACTCCCGATTCATGCGGGCAATATTGACCACCGAAATTCCTTTTGGACACTCTGCCTCGCACGCGTATGTATTGCTGCAGTTGCCAAAACCAAGCTCGTCCATAGTAGCAACCATCCTCTGTACCCGCTTGGCGGCCTCAACCCGTCCTTGGGGAAGCAGTGCAAGATGTGAGACTTTTGCGCCGACAAAAAGCATAGCGGCAGCATTGGAACAGGCGGCAACGCAGGCTCCGCACCCGATACAGGTTGCAGCATCAAAAGCGGCATCCGACTCCTCTTTTGGCACCGGAATGGTATTTGCATCAGGGACGCCTCCGGTATCTACCGATACGTAGCCACCCGCCTGTATAATTTTGTCAAATGCACTGCGATCAACAATAAGATCGCGGATGACGGGAAAGGCTTTTGCCCTCCATGGTTCAATATGGATGATATCGCCATCCGTAAATGAGCGCATGTGCAGTTGGCAGGTGGTCACTCCCTTGACCGGTCCGTGAGGACGTCCGTTGATATAAAGACTGCATGTACCGCAAATGCCCTCCCGACAGTCATGATCAAAGGCAACGGGATCGCCGCCGGTCATGATAAGCCGTTGATTGAGGGAATCGAGCATTTCAAAAAAGGAGCTATCAGGAGAGATTCCTGAAAGATCATAGGAAACCATCTCCCCTTTGGCCGTGACGTTGTTCTGTCGCCAGATTTTCAGCGTAAAGTTCATAATCACCTGTTATTTATAGCTCCGCTGGGAGAGCTTGATCTCTTTGAATTGAAGTTCCTCGCGGTGCAGCTCAGCGGCAGCATCACGCCCCTTGTATTCCCATGCTCCAACAAAAGCGAACCTCTCGTCATTGCGCAACGCTTCGCCCTCACTGGTCTGATACTCCTCCCGGAAATGGCCTCCACACGACTCCTTTCGCTGCTGGGCATCGCGCACCATAAGCTGGCCGAGCTCGATAAAATCAGCAACCCGGCACGCTTTTTCGAGTTCCGGATTGTATTCATCCAGACCTCCGGGCATCCGGACTCCTTTGGCAAACTCTTGACGAAGCTCCGTCAGTTGGTAGAGAGCTTCGGTAAGGCCAGCATCGTTTCGCGCCATACCGCAATACTCCCACATAATCTTGCCAAGACGACGATGGAAATGATCGACCGACTCCTTGCCTGAGCTGTTTTTGATCTGCTTCAAGCGGTCGGTAACACCATTTGCTGCAAGGGTAAATTCGGAAGAGGCGGTATCGAACCGTGGCGTATGAATTTCACCCGACAGGTAGTTTCCAATGGTATAGGGAAGGATAAAATAGCCGTCAGCAAGGCCCTGCATGAGCGCGGAGGCTCCAAGGCGGTTTGCTCCATGATCAGAAAAATTGCACTCTCCG
This sequence comes from uncultured Chlorobiaceae bacterium, assembly GCA_903917955.1. Classification (GTDB taxonomy): domain Bacteria; phylum Bacteroidota; class Chlorobiia; order Chlorobiales; family Chlorobiaceae; genus Chlorobium. The sequence continues at coordinate 17,546 of CAIXCO010000004.1, forward strand.
ATAGCATAGAGTCCGGGGATGGTGGTCATCAAATCATAATCAACCCAAAGTCCACCCATGGTGTAATGCACCGCAGGATAGATCATCATCGGCATTTCATAAGGACTCTCTGCGACAATCTGCTCGTACATCTGAAAGAGGTTGCCATAGAGCGAGTCGATGGCGTCATGCCCCTTGCGTTTAATTGCATCAGCAAAATCAAGGAAAACGGCCATTCCGGTAGTGCCGACGCCGAAACCTGCATCGCAGCGCTCTTTGGCAGCCCTTGAAGCCACATCCCTCGGAACAAGATTACCGAAAGCCGGGTAACGACGCTCCAGATAGTAATCCCGATCCGCCTCAGCAATATCGGATGCCTTGATCTCTTTATTCCTCAGTTTTTCAACATCTTTTATCTTGGCCGGAACCCAAATCCTTCCATCATTCCGCAAGCTTTCGCTCATCAAGGTGAGCTTTGACTGCGCATCACCATGGACAGGAATACAGGTCGGATGAATCTGGGTAAACGCCGGATTTGCAAACATTGCCCCTTTCTTGTAAGCACTCCATGCCGGTGTCACGTTGGATCCCATGGCGTTGGTGGAGAGAAAAAAAACATTTCCGTATCCACCGCTGGCCAGCACAACAGCGTGAGCTGCATGGCGCTCTATTGCACCAGTAACCAGGTTTCGGGTAATAATACCCCGTGCATGACCGTCTACAAGCACCGTATCAAGGACGTCTCGACGGTTAAAGAGCGTGACATTGCCTGCCGCAATCTGACGGCTTAGCGCTCCGTAGGCGCCAATCAAAAGCTGCTGCCCGGTCTGCCCCCTTGCATAGAAGGTTCTAGATACCTGTGCACCCCCGAACGAACGGTTGGTTAGCAAACCTCCATATTCACGAGCAAACGGCACACCCTGCGCTACACAAAGATCGATAATCTGATTGCTGACCTGAGCAAGACGATAGACGTTTGCTTCGCGGGCACGGTAATCGCCACCCTTGATGGTGTCGTAAAAGAGCCGATAGGCACTGTCTCCGTCGTTTGGATAGTTTTTTGCGGCATTGATTCCTCCCTGTGCAGCAATACTGTGTGCACGACGCGGTGTATCCTGATAGCAGAATACCTTGACATTGTAACCAAGCTGCCCGAGCGATGCAGCAGCCGAGGCTCCGGCGAGACCGGTGCCAACGACGATGATATCAAGTTTGCGTTTGTTGTTGGGGTTTACCAGCTTGCTGCCCGATTTGTAGGTGGTCCATTTTTCAGCCACCGGCCCTTCAGGGATTCTGGCGTTGAGGCGTGTCATTGAAGAGTATTGTGAGTGTTGTTTTTGGTAAAAAACACAGCCGTTATTGGTTATTAAATCACTTGAATAAATAGAGATACATCGGAACAAGACTGAATCCAAGAGCAATAAAGACCGAGTAGGCCGAACCGATAAACTTTACGGCATCGGTATACTTGCTGTGGTTCCAGCCGAGGGTCTGAAAAGCCGACTGAATGGCATGGTTCAGATGAATTCCAAGAAAAACAAAAGAGACTACGTAGAGAAGTGAGTACCAGGGAGATGAAAACAAAAGCAGGGTACGGCGATAAAAGTCGTGAGCTGCGATACCGGGAGGTGGCGCGACAAGACCAATCTTGATAAAGTAGAAATCAATAAAATGGAGAAAGAGGAAGATGAAGACAATGATGCCGGTATGGAACATGTACTTCGAAAAGAAGGAGGTCTCAGAGCTGTTGCTGCATGCGTAGGCAATCGGTCGTGCCGCCTTGTTCTGGAAGGAGACGAGCACTCCAAAAAGGATATGGAGCAAAAATCCGGCGAAAAGCACAATCTCAAAAACCTTGATAAGAGAGTTCGTTCCCATAAAGGTTGCGGCCTCGGTGAACATACGGCCTCCATCATCTTTTAACAGCATAAGATTAATGCCGAGATGCACACACAAAAATGTAACCAGAAAAAGTCCGGCAAGCGCCATAAGTACCTTTCTGGTAATAGACGAATACAAAAGCATGATAGTCATACTATGGTTATTTCAATGGCAAAGAACGGTGGATTACCTCCTGAGGCTCTCAAGGTAAGTCCCTATTTTTTAACTTCCAACAAAAAAATCATGCTTATGCATCATTCTTCAATCAAAGCTGCCGCTCTGATGGGGGAGGCTTCTGCCCCGGCAATTTTCAGTGGAAAGCAGCAAAAGATGAACAAAGAATGGAATAAAAGCGGCGGGCAGAGGATATTTTCAATGATGAGTATCTCTTTTTGGAGCAAAATTCTGTGAACAGGAAAATCAACAGAGTCCGAGGCATCGACCGAAATCATGTCAACACCGAGCCCTTTCAGATTAAAACCGGTCAGCCACCGGGCAGCTTCGGAGGAGAGTACCGGGTATCCTGCATAATAATCAGGAGAGCCCCAGTATTGGCTCCACCCTGAGCAGAGCAACAGAAAATCGCTCTCCTTGATGAGAACCTCGGAAGAGCGAAGCGCTTCAACGGTAATCAGCCCACCGGCAATACCACGCAAATCAATTGCGGCACCCTTTCCAGCAAACCGCTCGATACCGAACGCATCAAGAGAGCTGCTGGCAGGAAGGATATGCGAAGGGAGATCGACATGGGTGCCGGTATGAGAGGAGAGTATAAGACGTTGCTCAGCAAAGCCATCTTTCCCAATGGAGGCGAGAGGCTGAAAGAGCGGACCGGGAGAACCTGGATAAGAGGGCATGGCGGCCTCAATGGTATGACTCAAATCAACAAAGCGCATCATTTGGGCACCTTTTTTCGTTCAATTCGGCGGGAGATATAGTCGATAATCGCCTCGACAGCTTTTTCTTTCTCGCAATCGCAAAAGAGCTGATGGCCGGAATGCTCCAGCCAAATCAGAGACTTTTCCGAGGGAGGAGTAGCAATTCCGTGGTAAAGCATGACTGCACTTTCAGGACGCACGGTGCGTTCCTTGCGGCAGTGTATGATCAGAAGAGGAAGAGTAATGCGAGCAGGCAATTGCCTGCTTTTTTTGATCAAATCGAACAACGAGATGATCGCATCGGTCGGTACCCACGAATAATGAGGGGTGCTGGTTGTGCATGCCGCTTCAGAAAAGTCACTCTTTAACTCCCAATTCCTGAAAATTTTGCCAAGAAGTGGTGCCGCAAAATGAAGAGGACGACCTGGAGCGAGCACGGAAACAAGTTTGATTGACGGTGTGGCAAGCACCAGGCTGTCAATTTTCTCCTGATACCTGACCGCAAGGTTCAATGAAAGAAGGGCTCCCATACTATGGCCGATGACAATAATCTTCTCCGCCTCAAGAGCGAGTTTTTGCAGCGCCTCTTCGGCATCTGCCATCCAACGTTCCCACTTCACGCCACGGAGCGCCTCTGGCGACGAGGCGCCATGTCCGGTCAATAGAGGCACACTGAGTGGAATACCAAGCTCCTGGAGAGAGAGTGACAACGACTTTACACTGTCAAGCGTTGCCGTAAAACCGTGAATGACAAGAACGCCTAAAGGACTTCGCATCTGGTGTTATTCATCCATGACAACATCTCGTCATAGAGCTTATTATGAAAAACAGCATACCGCTCAACGCACTCTGGAACAGAGGATACCATAGGTACATATTATAGGGAATGTTACGCTAAAATATCTATTTTGCGGCAATATCAACTCAAAATGAAGAATACGATGCGCAAAATTCTGCTGACCGGATGCCTGCTGCTCCCCCTGGCACTCAGTTCATGCTCGTCAACACGTACTCCGTGGAGCGGCAAGAGAGTTCTTTCTCCAGAGGAAGCTTACCAACAAGGTAAAATCAAAAACACTCCCTACGTTATCAACGGTCGAGTTTATGTCCCCATGAGCTACCAGGAGGCTCTCTCTTACGAAGAGACTGGACTGGCCTCATGGTACGGCCAAGAGACGCTCGATCAGCACAGCGGACAGTTAACCGCCTACGGGGAGATTTTCGACCCATCACGGCCAAGCGCCGCACACAAATATCTGCCACTGCCCTCTCTTGTAAAGGTAACCAATCTCGATACCCAAGCATCAATGGTTGTGCGGGTCAATGATCGCGGACCATTTGTCGACAATCGAGTGATCGACCTTAGCGCAGAAGCGGCCAAACAACTGGGATTCTTCAAAAAAGGAACCGCCAAAGTCAAAATTGAGGTTATCTCTCGATAAGTATGGCGCAACCGGTTGTTAACGGTCAAGCATGGTATTGAAATTTTTTGGCTGGCGACCTTCCCAACTGCGTTTATGCCAGGCATAGCCGGCAATCAGCGGCAAAGCAATGGTTGCTTCAGCAAAAACCATCTGCTCATGAACGGTATCAACCTTGCCCCATGAACTGGCCTCTTTGAGGGTTGAACCGGAAAGCGCACCGTCACGCTCATCGGCGACCGTGATTTGGACC
>CAIXCO010000005.1 GCA_903917955.1 uncultured Chlorobiaceae bacterium
CAGGTCATGGGTGAAAAACTCAGTTCAGTACCGTTCCTCATAGCATAGTTTTTTGTTAAACTATTGCATTGTAGTGCCTAAATTTTTGGGCCGGCCTTTATTTTATATGCAGTTACGACGATTCATGTGTGAACTCAGGAATGAGGATCGCTCAGGTGTAGCGCTTGTTTTCCATCTGCCGCAGACCAGAATAGGTGAGTGAGGCCATCACGCTGAAAAGGCCCCAGAGCAGTGAAACTCCCGCACCAAAAGCGGCGGCAAGGAGTCTTTGGGTTACGGCAACAGGTATTCACTACTCATTATTGAAACGAGCGGTCAACGGCTGAGAGGTTAAAACTATCTGGATAAACTTCGGTTTAAAGCATCGTTCATGAACAGTGGTTCCTGATTGTAACCGGCAGCGACAACGCTCCTGTGGGGCAGCTTTCGGCCATGACGGCAATGTTGACACTCTCTTTGAGCTCTTCAAGCGTGCGCACACAAATCCCGCAGTCAACGCACTTTTCCCGCTCCATGCTGATCTCGTCATTTTCGGCCAGATAAAAATCGGGGTGCTCATGTTTTTGTGCTGCATGAACGGGGAGGTAGCGAGAGGCAAGTTCCCGCAGACGGCAGTTGTTGATGGCATTGCAGCGGCATTGGAGGCATCGAAGCGCCTCCGAATGGGCCATCTCTTCGCTATATCCTGTTGCCACTTCATTGAAGTTAGCCGTTCGCTCCGATGGCGACAGTTCGGTCATGGGCACTCTTTCTGTTGGCACCGCTTTGGAGTACAATGCTTTCGGGGCCTCATCCCGTGCTCCGTAGGATGAGTTGAAGGAGGAGGCCGGAGCGCAGAGGCTCTCGTCATTCAAAAAGAGGTTGATGCTCCTCGCCGCTTTTTTCCCCTGCTCCAGGGCGCGGATGGCCGTATCACTGCCGGTAACACAATCGCCGCCAGCAAAAAGCCAGGGTGTTGCCGATTGCAGTGTATCGCTGTTGACCAGCACTTCGCCATACTTTCCGCAGCCAGAGCCCGCATCACGTGTCACTGAGTGGTCGATTTGCTGCCCTATAGCCGAAATGATGGTGTCGGTCATGATGGTAAATTCTGACCCTTCAACCGGTACAGGCATCCTCCGTCCTGAGGCATCGGGTGCTCCTGGCTGCATGGTTATGGCCGTTATTTCGAGTGCACCATTGAGCCTTTTGATCGCCGTTGGCGCGGCGTGCTCGATGAGGGTGATCCCCTCTGCAAGTGCTTCCCCGATTTCCTGGTCGTTGGCTGGCATTTCGTTTCTGGAACGGCGGTAAAGGATGGTAACCGTTGAAGCGCCAAGGCGAAGCGCGGTTCTTGCCGCATCAATGGCGGTGTTACCGCCGCCTGTTACCACCACCCGTCTCCCTGGAGAGGGCCGCTCTCCAGCCTCCGCTTTGCGCAGAAAGGCAATGCCGCTGCTCACTCCAGCCTCATCTTCCCCTGGAATGTTCATGCGTGATGCTTGTTGTGCACCAACAGCAAGAAAAACAGCATCGAAATCTGCCTGCAGTGCTTCAAGGGTGAGTTCTTTGCCCAGGGTGGTGTTGAATCGAAACTCCAGCCCCATGCTGAGCAGGGGGGCGATGTCACTCTCAAGCACAGCCTCGGGAAGGCGGAAGCGGGGAATACCGTAACGCATCATGCCACCGGCCCTGGCGGCGGATTCAAAAATGGTCACTGCATGGCCCTTGCAGAGCAGGAACCAGGCGGCGGCAAGACCTGCCGGTCCTGAACCGATAATGGCTACTTTTTTTCCGGTTTTCGGGGCGATTTCGGGGATGAAACGTTCGGGTTGTTCCCGTTCCCTGTCGGCGGCATAGCGTTTCAGGGCGCAGATTGAGACCGGCTTGTCAATACCATGCCGTCGGCACTCATCTTCGCAGGGAGCCGGGCAGATACGGCCGAGAATTCCGGGAAGGGGGATCGTCTGCTTGATGATTTGAATGGCCTCTCTTTCATCATGGCGGGCAATCGCTGCAATAAAGTCAGGGATGTTGCAACCGGCAGGGCATGAGAGTTCACAGGGCCCCATGCAGTCTCCACCATGTTCTTCGATGATGCGCTCCAGGTTCTGGCGCCTCATTGCCCCAATCTCCAGGTTGTCGGTTTCGATAACCATTCCCTCTGATACCGGTGTATCACATGCGGGCACAAAGCGATTTTTCCCCTTGATTTCAACAATGCACATCCAGCACGATCCGGTCTCTTCAAGTGAGCGGTGAAAGCAGAGGGTGGGAATGGCGATGCCTGCCGCCGATGCTGCTTCAAGAATTGATGTTCCGGGTGCTGCCGTCACCGCTTGCTGGTTGATGGTAAGTGAGAGCTGGTTCATGGGTACAAAGAAAAAACGTTACGGTTCGCTGTGTGGTGTTGGCTACGATGGACCAAAGTTCGTTTCAAGGTGGAGAGCCACTTTTTCAAGGTGCCACATGGGTGTTGAGGTGGCGCCGCACACCCCCACCATATCAACAGTTTTGCCCTCACTCTGGTTCAACCATGCCGCCTGAATTTCATGAATCTCTTCGATAAAGTAACTCCGGGGATTTGCCGCCTTGCAGATATTGTAGAGCACCAGGCCGTTTGAACTTTTTTTGCCTGCGACAAAGATGATAACGTCATTGGCGAGAGAGAAGTCGTGCAGCTTCTGGTTTCGGCTCGATACCTGCCGGCAGATCGTATCTTTGAAGATGAGTGAAGGCATCGGGCGCACTCCGGTCATGGCGGCGGTCATATCGATATCGCGGATGGCCATCCATCCGGCAGTTGCGCTTGAAAGTTCCGGAGTAAAAAGATGCTCAAGATTTGCTTTCAGCTCGTAAAATCCCGGAACATCCATGGTGGTCTGGGAGATCAGTGCGCTTTTTTTTGCCCGGTCAAGCGCTTTTGTCTCTTCCGCGTCGCTGAGGTCGGCATGTTTGATAATGAGGGCCTCGTTGTTGCACTGTCCGTTGATGCCAATCACCTCAGGATGGGTCTGTTTGCCGTAGATGATGATCTGGTAGCCGAGTTGATGGAGCAATCGTGTTGTGCGCTGCAGCCGGGAGACGACAGGACAGGTTGTGTCGGTAACGGCCAGATTGTTCTCTTTTGCAATGCGGTAGGTTGAGGGTGGCTCACCGTGTGCCCTGATCAGGACGCGGGCATTTTTCAGCTCTTTGAACCCTTTTTCGTCAACGGTGACAAGGCCAAGTGCTTCGAGTCGTTTCACTTCGACCTCATTATGGACCACATCTCCGAAAGAGTATAATCCCCCCTCTTTCTGAAGCTTTTCTTCGGCCACATAGATGGTTCCCTGCACTCCGATGCAGAATCCTGATGAAGTTCTGTCGAGATTTACTTTCACGCTGTACACATTAGAGAGGTCAATAGAGAAAAATCAAACATGAACAACTATACCTCTACCAGTTCGACATCCGGCATTTCTGAGCCCATGAAGAGCTGATAGAGCATACTGAATTTTTGGGGCAGATCGCTGACCAGCAGATGCGGAGTGGTTGCATTCCGGGTTGATGCAAGCAGCCCTGCTTCCGTCAGGAGCTCTCTGGTTCTGAGGGCGACCGCATCAGCCGAGTCGATGATCGTGATTTCAGGCCCTACCGTCTCTTCAATCACCTTGCGAAGAATCGGGTAGTGGGTACAGCCAAGAACCAGTGTATCAATGCCCTTTTGGGTGATCTCTGCCAGATATTGAGCCGCAATAAGTTTTGTTGCCGGGTGGTCGATAAAACCCTCCTCAGCCAGTGGAACAAAAAGAGGGCAGGCTTGCGAGATAACTTCTATCTCCTCATTGATCTGGTTGATGGCCAAACCGTAGGCATTTGACGAAACCGTTGCCAGGGTGCCGATAACGCCGACTCGGTTGTTTTTCGTTACCTCTGCCGCCAGTCGAGCTCCAGCCTTCAGCACTCCTGTGACGGGGATATGGCCGCACGATTTTTCTACAATATCAAGAGCCAGTGCAGAGACGGTATTGCAGGCGACGATAATGATTTTCGGCTGATAGCGCATGAGCATGGCGGTATCGTCAGCCGCATATTTTCGGATGGTGATCTGCGACTTTGGCCCGTAGGGTACACGAGCCGTATCGCCAAAATAGATAATCCGCTCAAACGGAAGGGCCGCCTGTACCGCCTTGACAACCGTGAGTCCTCCAATACCGGAGTCAAAAATACCAATAGGGCTCTTGTTCATACATTAAAACGAAATACAATCACATCGCCATCCTTGACAATATACTCTTTGCCTTCTGAGCGAAGCTTGCCAGCCACTTTAACCTTCTGTTCTGAACCGAGTTCGATAAGGTCGCGGTAGCACATTACTTCAGCGCGGATAAACCCTTTTTCAAAATCAGAATGGATTGCTCCTGCCGCTTCCGGAGCAGCGGCTCCCTTGCGGATGGTCCAGGCATGGACCTCTTTTTCACCCGCAGTAAAATAGGTTTGCAGGCCGAGCAGGTCGTATGCGGTCTTGATAAGCCGGTCAAGGCCAGATGTGTGCAGTCCCAGGCTTTCAAGAAATTCCGGACGCTCCTCTTCGGGCAGTTCGGCTATCTCTGCTTCAGTTTGTGCGCTGATGATCAGCATTTTTGAGCCTGATGCTGCTGCTATTTCAGCAACTTTTTCGGTATAACTGTTTCCGTCAGGGAGGTCGGTTTCGGCAACATTGGCCGCGAAGAGAATGGGTTTTGATGTAAGAAGGAAGAATTGCCGTGCAATTGCATGCTCCTCGGGGGTTTCAATGATTTTGCGGACAGGAATGCCGTCACTGAGGCCGCTGATAATCTTTTCGGCAACTTCGAGCTGCAACAAGAGCTCTTTCTCCTTGCGGGCATTTTTTCTGAGCCGGTCGATCCTTTTTTCCATACTGTCGAGGTCTGCAAGCATCAACTCAGTCTCAATGGTGATTATGTCGTCAGCCGGGTCTATTCTCCCTTCGACATGAATAATATTGTCGTCATCAAAACAGCGGACAACATGCACAATGGCGTCAACCTCCCTGATATGCGAGAGGAACTGGTTTCCGAGCCCTTCGCCCTTGCTTGCCCCTTTGACCAGTCCGGCGATATCGACGATTTCGAGCGTTGCCGGTACAAGCGTCGGGGTTTTTACAACATCAGCAATCTGCTGCATCCGTTCGTCCGGCACAAGAACCGTACCGACATTGGGCTCTATGGTACAGAAGGGGTAATTGGCAGCTTCAGCCTGTTTTGCCGTGATGGCATTGAAAAGTGTTGACTTTCCGACGTTTGGCAATCCGACAATGCCGCAGCGAAGTGACATAAAAAAAATGTTTGTTGAAATGAGTGGCCACGAGAAAAACAATGGTTTTAACATGTAACCAATATGTTTGGAAAAAGCAAATATTTTTTATAAAATAGCAGGCTAATTCAAAATGCACTTGTTCAACAGGAAACGGGAAAAAAACGTATCATTATTGCTCTTGACGGGCCGGCAGCATCCGGAAAAAGTACCACAGCACGGAGAGTCGCCGAGCGCCTTGCTTATACTTATATCGATACCGGTGCCATGTACCGGAGTGTAACCCTCAAGGCCCTCCAGCAGGGCGTCGTGGAGAGTCTGCGCCATTCTCCCGAAAGTGTTTCCAGTTTGCTTCACGATATTACCATCCATTTTGACGGTGACCATGTTTTTCTTGATGGTCGCGATGTCTCTTCCGAGATAAGGGAGAACCGGGTAAGCCGTGAGGTTAGTTTTATCAGTTCACTCAAGCCGGTGCGCGACAAGCTCAGGGAGATGCAGCAGGAACTCGGGCGAAAGGGGTGCGTTGTGATGGATGGACGCGATATCGGCACAGTCGTTTTCCCCGATGCTGAACTGAAAATTTTTCTTGTGGCCGATGCTCGCGAAAGAGCCAAACGGCGTTATGCAGAACTGCTGGCCAAGTCTCATGACGGCATTGAGTTACCGACTCTTGATATTCTTGAAGAGGAGATAAAAAGTCGGGATCGCGATGATGCCGAGCGTGAACATGCTCCTTTGAAAAAACATGCCGACGCATACGAAATTGATACAACCAGTTTGACGATAGAACGCCAGGTCGATATTGTCTGTGACCTTGCGCAAAAAAAGGAAACCGGTGCCGGTTGATTGAATCCGGAATGGAGTTGCAGGACAATTGTTTCATTAACCCTAAAACCGCCAAGCCGATATCTCTCGCGGCCGGCAGGCTCACTTACACGAGAGGAAGGAAAAAATTAATGGCAGAAGCATTCACACAGGAAAAAAAGGTCAAAGAAAGACCCGCAAGAAAAAAACTCAAATTTTTTGCACACTACGAGCCAGCCGAACTTGCATTGATGGAGCAGCTTTATTCAAGCACACTCAATGAAATCACCGAAGATGAGATTATCAAGGGCCGGATCGTTTCGATATCCAACAAGGATGTCACCATTGACGTTGGTTTCAAGTCAGAAGGTATTGTTTCTCTGCTTGAATTCAGGGCCGAAGATGAGGTCAAGGTTGGCGATGATGTTGAAGTCTATCTTGAGAACATCGAAGACAAGATGGGACAGCTCATCCTTTCCAAGAAGAAAGCTGACGTTCTGAGAATCTGGGATCGTATCTATGATTCAATCGAAAATGATACCATCATCAATGGCAAGATCATCAATCGTGTCAAGGGTGGCATGACGGTCTCCCTTTCCGGTGTTGAAGCCTTCCTTCCTGGCTCGCAGATTGATGTCAAGCCGGTTCGTGATTTCGATGCTCTTGTTGGTCAGACCATGGACTTCAGGGTTGTCAAAATCAATCCGGTTACACAGAATATTGTTGTCAGCCATAAAGTTATCCTCGAAGAGGCTTATGCAGCTCGTCGTGAAGAGATGCTTGCCAACATCAAGGTGGGCATGGTTCTTGAAGGTACAGTCAAGAACATTACCGATTTCGGTATCTTCGTCGATCTTGGCGGTCTTGATGGTCTGGTGCACATCACCGACATCACCTGGGGCAGAATCAACCATCCTTCCGAGGTTGTTGATCTTGACCAGCCGATCAAGGTTGTTGTTGTCGGCTTTGACGAGAATACCAAGAGAGTCTCTCTTGGCATGAAGCAGCTTGAGTCTCATCCTTGGGAAAATATCGAGATCAAGTATCCTGTCAGCTCGAAAGCACAGGGCCGGGTTGTCTCCATTACCGATTACGGCGCATTTGTCGAAATCGAGAAGGGCATTGAGGGACTTGTCCACATCTCTGAAATGAGCTGGACACAGCATATCAAGCATCCGGGTCAGTTTGTCACTCTTGGGCAGGAAGTCGAGTGTGTGATCCTCAATATTGACAAGGATCATACCAAGCTCTCCCTCTCCATGAAGCGTGTGAACGAGGATCCATGGATTGCTCTTTCTGAAAAATATATTGAAGGCTCTTTGCATAAGGGCAGTGTCAGCAATATCACCGATTTCGGTGTCTTTGTTGAGCTTGAGCCCGGTGTTGATGGTCTGGTGCATATTTCTGATCTTTCATGGACCAAGAAGATTCGCCATCCAAGTGAACTGGTCAAAAAGAACCAGGATCTTGAAGTCAAGGTTCTCAAGTTTGACGTTCATGCAAGGCGTATTGCTCTTGGACACAAACAGATCAACCAGGATCCCTGGGACGAGTTTGAGCAGAAGTATGCAGTAGGTGCCGAGAGTTCAGGAGAGATCTCACAGATCATCGAGAAGGGCGTTATTGTCATTCTGCCTGGTGATGTTGACGGTTTTGTGCCGGTATCACACCTGCTTCAGGGCGGTGTAAAGGATATTCATTCATCATTCAAGATCGGTGATGACCTTCCGATGCGCGTCATTGAATTCGACAAGGAGAACAAGCGTATCATCCTTTCTGCCCTTGAGTATTTCAAGGACAAGAGCAAGGAAGAGATTGAGGCCTACCTGCTGGCCCATCCAAACGAGAAAAAAGAGATTGAAGCTGCTACGGCTGAACTTGAGCCACCAGTAAAGTCTTCCGAGAAAAAAGCGAGCGAAAGAGCGTAAGATAACTGGCTCTCTCTCTGGCTCTATGTGGTAATGAAAAAAGCCTTCTCTTTATCAGGGAAGGCTTTTTTTATTTCTCAGTATCCGTAACTTTTCAGAAGGTTGTTTTTCTTTCGCCAGTCAGGCCGTACCTTGATGAAGAGCTCCAAAAATACCGGACGCCCAAGCATCTCCTCAATATCTTTTCGCGCTGTCTGGCCAAGCTTTTTCAAGGCGGCTCCCTTGCTTCCAATCAAAATTTGTTTCTGGGTATCACGCTCAACAATCACCGAGCAGCGGATAAGATCCTTTCTTGTCGGATCGTTTTCGTGCTGCTCCTTGAACTCGTCAATGACCACTTCGGTGGAGTAGGGTACTTCACGGCCATAGAGCAGAAATATTTTTTCGCGGATGATTTCACTCACAAAAAAACGTTCCGGCGCAGTACTGAGCGTATCTTCGGGATAGAGTGGGTAGTTGAGAGGAAGAAAGGGACGGATGGTGTCGATGAGCTGGGGGAGGTTGCTCGCTTTCAGGGCTGAAACGGAGAGAACAGCCGCCGGGTTCCAGGTGTTTCTGACAAACTCTTCAGCTTGCTGTTGACGCTCTCTGGTTACAAGGTCGCATTTGTTGAGCACCGCAATAACGGGTTTTCCTGTCGGTTTCAGCCACTCACTGAAGAGCTCCTCGGCGAATGGCCGGTCAAAAAAATCTTTTTTGCCTGAAAAGGGGAGGAGCGCAATAACGACATCGGCATCCTTGAGGGTATCGCGGATGACTCCAAGCATTGATTCGTGAAGCTTCTGCTGTGGCTTCATGATTCCGGGTGTATCGAGAAAGATAATCTGGCACTTGTCGTTGTGGTAGATTCCGGTAATTTTTTTTCTCGTAGTTTGCGGCTTATGTGTTACAATAGAGAGTTTGTAGTCGAGCAGCTCGTTGAGCAGGGTTGACTTGCCTGCATTGGGTGGTCCGATAATAATTGCGAATCCGCAGGAAAAAAGGGAGGAGGCCATGGAACTTTTTTATGAAAGGTTCAGTCTGTTGATAGAATACCATATCAACTATACTAAATTAAGCTCACTCATGATAATGAAAAAGGGGTAATTCAAAACTCGAATGGAAAAACAATCCAGCCACGACCCGTGGCTTCTTGTTCCGGTTGCAGGGCTTCTTGTGTTCGGACTGATGGCTATCTACAGTGCAACTAACGGAACCGGCGATACTTCGCTCTTTTTTCGTCAGTCGGCGTGGGGTTTTTTTGGCGTTATTGCGTTGCTGTTTGTCTATTTTAATGATGTTCGTCTTATCAAGGATAACACTTATCTCTTTTACGCCATAGGCATTCTCCTTCTTGTGGCGGTTCTCATATTTGGTAAAAAAATAGCAGGACAGACAAGCTGGATGAAAATAGGGATGTTCAGTTTTCAGCCGTCTGAAATAGCCAAGATGGCAACGATTCTTGCGCTGGCAAGATTTCTTTCCGATGACCAAACCGATATTCGTTCACCGAAGCATTTGCTGGTTGCCTTCGCAATTGCATTCACTCCCGTTCTGCTCATCATGCTGCAGCCAGATATGGGGACTATGCTGACCTTTTTGCCCTTGATAGCGACCATGCTGGTTGTGGCAGGTTTTGATATCTATGTTTTTATGCTGATTGTTTTTCCTGTTCTTATCGTCGTCTCCGGTTTTTTTCCAATGTATTTTATTTTTGTACTTGCACTGCTCTTGATGACGGTACTGGTTGTACAGCAGAAGCAATTCAGGTTTCATCAACTTTTGGTGATTGGTTCAGCTCTTGCCGCAAGTCTCTTTACCCACAGTTTTGCGCATGAGATTCTCAAGCCTCATCAGATAAAAAGGATTCAGACCTTTATTGACCCCATGTCGGATCCTCGGGGAGCAGGATATAATGCCCTCCAGGCAAAAATAGCGATAAGTTCGGGAGGGTTTTTCGGGAAAGGTTTTCTTGAAGGAACACAGACCCAACTGCGTTTTATTCCGGCCCAGTGGACTGATTTTATTTTTTGTGTTATTGCCGAAGAACTCGGCTTTCTTGGCGCATCACTTTTGATTGCGCTCTATCTTACACTGATACTTCGAATAATTTTTGCAATATTTTCAATAAACAACAAGTTTGTTGAACTGACGCTTTCAGGATATGTTTCACTGCTGTTTATCCATGTTTTTGTCAATATAGGTATGGCGCTTGGCATTATTCCCGTTATTGGTGTTCCTCTGCCGTTTGTCTCTTATGGTGGTTCATCTCTGGTCGGAAACTTGATTATGGTTGGATTGGCGATGAATTTTTTTCGGAACAGGAGAAGTCTGGGCTATTCCGGGCGATTAGAGTAACGCCCTCTTTTGTGGCCGATGAGGAGAAAAAAAGAGGAACATGAAAAAACATACAGAGAAAAGGGTCGCGGCAGTAACTCTTGGATGCAAATTGAACTATGCTGAAACCTCTGCAATTCTTGATACTTTGCGCAGAGAGGGGGGATGGTCATTGTCATCAATGGAAGAGGGGGCTGATCTTATTCTGATTCATACCTGTGCAGTGACAAAACAGGCTGAACAGAAATGTCGTCAAAAAATAAGGGGGATAATAAAAAAAAATCCTGCAAGCTGGATAGCCGTTATTGGCTGTTATTCCCAGTTCAACCCGGAGGCACTTGCAGCAATAGATGGAATCGATGCGATCCTTGGAAGCAATGATAAATTTGATCTACAGTTTTACAACGATATCGCTTTCGGAACGAAACAGCCTCCCCTTGTCAAGGTCTCTTCGGTATCCCGGTTGAAAGAGATCCATGAGGGATATTCACTGGATGCAGCAGAGAGCGTCGACAGAACCCGTGCATTTTTAAAAATACAGGATGGCTGTGATTACGGCTGTTCCTACTGTGCGATTCCTCTTTTCAGAGGCCCTTCGCGCTCACTGCCTGCCACCACCCTTGTTAAGCGTGCTCATCTTCTTGCATCGTCCGGTTATCGGGAAATTGTGCTTACCGGTGTAAATACCGGTGATTATCGCTGTGGCGGTATCAAACTCTGTCATCTTTTACGCATGCTTGAAGAGGTCAATGTCAGTCGTATCCGTATCAGTTCCATAGAGCCGGATATTGTTGATAATGAGCTGATTTCACTGGTTGCGGCGTCAAAAAAAATTGTGCCCCATTTTCATATTCCCCTTCAAAGTGGCTCCGACACCATTCTCCGGGCCATGCGCCGCCGTTATGATACCGCCCTCTACCGCGACAGGGTGATGCAGTCCGTGCAGCGCATTGCGGACTGTGCCATCGGCGCTGATGTGATTGTTGGTTATCCAGGCGAAACCGAGGAGGATTTTCTTCTTATGTACCGTTTTCTTGAGCAGCTTCCCCTTGCCTCCCTTCATCTCTTCAGTTGCTCAATCCGACAGGGAACCTCGCTTGCCCTTCAGATTGCAAATGGGGAGCGCAAGCCGGTTGAATCCGCAGAGATCGCACGGCGTTACAGCGAGCTGGCTCAGCTTGGAGAGCGCCATGAAGCCCGTTTCAAGGCACGCTCTCTCGGAAAAGAGTCTCTGGTGCTTTTTGAACGTTCAAAGACCGCAGGAGAGGGGGCTTTGCAATGCAGCGGCTATACACGCAACTATCTCAGGGTCTTCGTTGAGTGCATCGACAGAGAGCAGCAAGAGAGCCTTAGAGGCAAGGAGTTGCCAGTCATGATCGACTCTCTGGACAAGGATTTGAATTTAAAAGGGAGAGTGCTATCTTAAATTTCCTGGGGTTCCGTTCTCTTTTTTTATCAATCACAATCATTCTCCGTCCATGCCCATTAAATCCCGTATCCGTTCGATTCCCGATTATCCTAAAAAAGGGATTCTCTTTCGTGATATTACCACACTCATCAAGGATCCTGTAGGCTTCAGACTGGTTATCGACACTATGACGCAGCACTACCTGCAGGAAGGAATGGATTTTGATGTCATTGTCGGTATCGAGGCAAGAGGATTTATTATTGGAGGTGCGCTCTCTTATGCACTTGGTAAAGGGTTTATTCCCGTCAGAAAGCCCGGAAAACTTCCGGCTGAGGTTGTTTCGCAGGAATATCAGCTTGAGTACGGAAGTGACAAAATCGAAATCCATGTTGATGCGCTTGTCGCTGGCCAGAAGGTACTTCTTGTTGATGATCTGCTTGCTACCGGAGGAACAGCTCTCGCTGCTGCGGCCCTGGTCGAGAAGGTCGGAGGAGTTGTTGCCGAGATGGCATTCATTGTAAACCTGCCCGATATCGGAGGGGAAAGAAAGCTCCTCGAAAAGGGATACAGTGTCTACTCCCTTACCGATTTTGAAGGAGAGTAAGAGAGGTTCTCATATAATAAAGTCCCGTTTGCAGCACAAAAACACCAGAACGGCAGCTCCGGCTGCCGTTCATTTTTTGCAGGAACCTCTACTCGCCCCGTCGAGAACCTATTCCTCAATGCTTTTCAGGCTCTCACTCACAGCATGTTTGAACTCTTTCGAAATTTTGAATGTCGGAACATTTTTTGGCTCCACGGTTACCTTTTCGCCTGTTCGCGGGTTTCTTGCCTGGCGAAAATTTTTATGCCGGATATTGAACGAGCCGAAACCCCTTATTTCAATGCGTTTTCCGGTTTTCAGTGAATCAATGATGCTTTCAAACAGAGAGTCAACCACCGACTCTGTTTCATTTTTTGTCAGCCCGGTTCTGTGAGCGATAACATTGACAAGATCAGCTTTTGTGGTTGTTTTTCCCATGGTAAAAGATGGCTTAGGTTGTTATGAAGTAGATACTTATTTAAACCAAAGATGAAGAGCAACAATTCCCATAAAAACAGCAAAAGCTTTACGGAGCATTTCACCCGAAAGATGTATTGCAATTTTTGCCCCGAATGAGGCTCCGGCAAAAAGTCCTGCGGCAATGACAATACCGATCAAGATGTTCTCTCCAGAAATTTTTCCAGCACGAAAATACTCCATCACACCAAGAAAACCCACTGGCAGAAGCAGTGCCATCAGTGACGTTGCAATGGCACCCTGCTGCGTCATACCGAAGAGCAGTACCAGAGCCGGTACAATAATGATACCCCCGCCAACACCGAACATGCCCGAAAGAACGCCAGCAGAAACGCCGACAGCAAGCAGTCCAACAAGTTGCATAGGGTTCATCCTGTTGCTCCGGTTATGTTGTTGCAGTACCTGGAGTTGTTTTGTCATGCACTGTAATCTCCGTTATCTCCATTGCGTTGAGTGACTCTTTTTCGATAAGTATTTCAGCAAGCCGGTGCAGCACAGCGCTTTTTTCCTTGAGAATTTTTTTTGCATTTTCCATGCATGCCATAATGATATTGCGAACCTCGACGTCAATCTGAAGGGCCGTCTCCTCACTGTATTCGCGAATATGGGAGTAATCCTTTCCAAGAAAAACCTCCTTGTGGCTGTCGCCATAGTTGATCGGGCCAAGTGTCTCACTCATACCCCATTGTCGTACCATCCGGCGGGCCAGATCGGTGGCCTTTTCAATATCGTTGGCCGCGCCTGTACTGCATTCATTAAAAACAAGTTCTTCAGCAACCCTGCCTCCCAACGCGTAGGTAATCATGGCGAGCAGATATTCTTTGTTATGG
>CAIXCO010000006.1 GCA_903917955.1 uncultured Chlorobiaceae bacterium
CTCCTGTGTTCCGTCCGGAAAAATAATGCGGACTTCCGGAACACGGATCTGCTCATTGACCCGATAGGTGAGTTTCGGCTTTTGAGTCGTAACCTTTTGTTTCTTCATGCGTTCAGGTTTGTTTTAGATAGTCAGGATTTTCCGGTGATCTCTGTCTTGAGTTTTTCGATCAGTCCACTTACGCTGAAGCGCCCTTCATCACCGATGCGATGACGGCGCAGCGATACTTCGCCGCTCATATTTTGGCACTTGAAAGCGAACATCCTGAAGAATGAAAGGATGTTCATTCTATAAAATTTTGGTAAATGCGATTCAACGAGTTAGCAGCTCCCCAAGTTCAGTGATTATGGGATTAACTCGATTTCATAACGAGGGATGAATGTCTTGCTCGTAACCCGTACACCTCCAATGCGGTCAATGTGCACAGTGTTGTCCACGTTCTTCTCAACATCGTAGATGTACAGAAGGATAGCGTCTGCAGTGGTCTGGCGCAATGAATACGGCTCGATAATTTTTGTGGTGCGCCGCCCATTTTCGTCACGATAATCCAGTTCTACACAATGACGATTGAATGCCGCAAAGCGAATGACTTCAATACATGAACTGATGGAAGCAGTTACCGGGAGTTTCAGGAATCGATCGCGCAGAATGGTTTCGTCCATACCAACAGTGTAAGCGGGGGGCTGGATGGGATCAGCTCCTCCCTCCAGCCAGAAAAAGAAAGTTGGAAGTTCGTTCCAGAAAGATTCTACCGGCAGAAGTGCAGGCAATTGGTGAGCCAGCATATTTTGCCAGCTCGCGTCAAGATCGGCGCGATGCTGTGCCAGATCAGCAAGTGAGGGGATCGCAATATTTTTGAATGCGCATTTTTGGCGAAGAATATCCAGCAGCAGAGAAGCCGCAGGTCGTGCGCTTGCATTTCGGAAGAGGTTGATTACGTCATATAAATCACGAGGTCTCGTCCGCTCAGCAAGTGCCCTGACTTTTTCGCCAAACGCCTCAGCATAGCTATAGGTCAGAGCTTGAATGCCATCGTGAGGAGCATCACTGTAAGGATGATAAACAGCCGTGCGGACAGGAGGCAGTACCAGTAGCTCATCACTGGTCAGATCGATTTTTATGCGCGGGATATTTTTACCCTGAGGTGAAATCGGGCCACGATACCCTATTTTCCCTTGGCAAGAAAGTCCTCCCCTCGGATTTTCATAAATGTCAAAGTTCTGGATGTTTGTTGGCGTGTCGATGCCGGTCTTTTCATAAACCCATTGCCCGATCTCCAAAAAAAACGCGCTTCAAAAATTTTTCATCAATATGTGTGGGGTTTAAGAGCGTGAAATCGAGATCTTCGGAAAAGCGCCAGGTTTCAAAAAAGCATTTTTTAAGGCAGGTTCCTCCCTTGAATACCCAGGAGTCCCTTAATTCTGCATGGGCCGCTATGCCAGCAAGCATCCAGCCGAGCACATAATCTTTCTCTACGACATGTGCATTGAGCGACACGAGTGAAGCAGTGTCAAGAATTTCACGGCGGTCAATCATGACTACCTCGCTCTACCCAAGCAGGCGGAATCCAGAGATGCCACCGCGAAACCAGCTTGCTGCATGCAAACGTGGGATCGAGCTTGGCGTTCCCTTTGGTGATGCGTTTCAAACAATCTGCCACCAATTGTCCTGCTTCTTTATTGCTATCAAGAAGAAATCCAAGTCTTTTGAAAATCGCCCCATTGCCGAGACGCTCCGCGTATTCAATGAGTGTTGTGTCATGACGATCCGGTCGATCCAGATAAGCCGCAAGGCAGTCAGCAACATGCTGAATACCGCCACCGAGAGCAGGATCATCCAGTAAATCAATGATTGTCCGGTGCACATCGGATATCATAACTTTTGTCTGATGCCGCCATACCGGTTTGAGGCCGAAAATCTTCTTTTCCTGAATATGCTTCACCGTAAAGCGGGCGCCATGATGTTGCTGGTTTCTGGTACGAACAGGACGGGCGGTAATGACGACAACATCCTTGAACAATTGCTCTGTAAAGTCCCAGTACTCGGTTGCTGTTCGTCCACCAATATAGGCTGGTGAATAGAGTGGAGGCACCAGAATCCATGGATCATCCAGGACATGCTCGCTGGATAGGGAGTCAAGAGGAACTGGCAGATAAGTCCCCTGACTGACCCGGCGAAGCCAGCCTTGTGTTGTCCATCGGGCAAGACGTTTTGATGCGTTTGTTCTCGATAATCCCAGAATTCGGGCAGTGTTCTCAATGTCTATAACATCACCTGATTCACGGATGAGCTGCGACAGTTGAGATCGTCCTTCCGGGAGTTCGGTTTCTGCAAATTTGAATTTTGTCTGCATGAATTCTCAGTTTATGTGAATTTATGCGGTCGTCGTAGAGGTAAACGTACCAAAATATTTGATGATTAACTACTATACTCTGTCTCAAATTCCTTATTTATGGGAATTATAGCGCTTATAGTGTACTTGTTTTGGGGTAGGGCAGGGAAGTTTAGTGCATTTTTTCCAAAGTGCTGCTGACATTATTTCCCCAGCCCCCACAAGTGTAAATCAAAAGAAATTCTCTATACTTCACTCAAGCATCCAAAACCGCTCCAACAACAACAGAACCCGGACACCCAACAGTACCTTAAAGAGCCATCACACCATAATCCACGGCGACAGCCGTCAGATGAATCTCCTCGCTGACAGGTCGGTGCATCTTGTTGTCACCTCACCACCCTACTGGCAGCTCAAGGACTACGGGACAGAGAACCAGATCGGCTTTCATGAGAGTTATGAGAGCTACATCAACAATCTGAACCTTGTCTGGAACGAATGCGAGAGGGTGCTGCACCAAAGCCTACCAAAGAGCAGAAAGAAAGCTCAGCCATGACCACCGAGGAGTGGAACACTTACTTCTCAGGCCATTGGAACTTTGCCTCCGCACCGGCTCATCAAAATGTTCGCCTTCCGTGGCGATACGGTGCTTGAACCCTTCATGGGCAGCGGGACAACCTCACTTGCCGCAAAGAATCTCGAACGAAACTCGGTCGGGTACGAAATCAATCCGGAGTTTATCGAGCTTGCCAAGCAGAAGCTGAACACCAAGCAGCCTTATTTCATGGGCACGGAGTACGAATTTCTGCATGACACGGTCAACGGTGATTTTGCCGCAGCTATTGAGCAGTTGCCTTATCAGTTCAAAGATCCCCACAAGCTCGACAAAAAAACAGATCCCCGAAGACTCACCTTTGGCTCCAGGATTGAAAAGGAGAGCGAGGCAGCACGCGAAGAGTTCTTCACGGTCAAGGAGATACTCAGCCCCGAAAAAGTGAGGCTATCCAACGGGTTAACGGTAAAACTGATTGGCATCAAGAACGAGCCCTTCACGCAAGACAAAGCTGTTGGCTATCTGACCGAAAAAATCAAGGGAAAACGTATATTCCTGAAGTATGATAAGTTGAAACATGACGCAGAAAACGTCCTGCTCTGCTACCTCTATCTGGAGAACAAGACCTTTGTTAATGCACATCTGATCAAAAGCGGCTTGGTGGGGATTGACGGCAGTTGTGAGTACAAGCAGAAAGTGAAGTTTCTCAATATGGGCGAGCTTGTCAGTTGATAAAGAGCGGGTGGATATCATCTGACTTGCTATATGAATAATAACTTTATCTTGCGCTTATTCGCGTTATTTTGATTTTTTACTCGGTAAGTGGCAAGTAAATTCATTTCATGATTGATCATTATTCCTCAAGGCAACAATGGAAATGAGTGAAATAAAGATAGTTGTTGAAATTGTGCAGGGTTTGCTTACCTCTGTCGGGATAGTGGGTGCTGCAGTATGGTCAATTTTTATTTTTGGTATAGGCCGGAATTTTGCGGCTAATATTGTGATTGACGTAAAATTAAAATCAAGGGTTGACGTTAATGGAATGACTGCGGCTATTTTATCGATAAATGCAAAAAATATGGGTAAAACGCAGGTCAAGAAGGAGAGCTTTACTATCATTTGTACCTCCAGCGATAACTGGACGGACGACAAGAACCGCCGCCCATTTCGGCGCATAGATTTAACACGTGAGGAAATTGAAGATCTTCAAGTTTTGCCTTGGGAAAGTGAAATTTGTGATGATTATGACCAATTAGAACCGGGAGAGGAGGCAAGGGATGAAATTGCTGTTAACCTGGGTGCAATCACAATTTTTCAGGTTAGTGCGCGTTTTGTTGGCAAACGTGCTTGGTGGCGTAGTGCTCAGCAGTGGGTTTCAAATGTAATTATTGACACACAATAAACGAATAAGGAGTCTGAAAATGAATATTAGCAGAAATGAATTGACGCGGATAAAATACCGTTCCGCTATTCGTTCTGTCGCCAACAGGGTAGATATTATAAGTGAAGGCGGGGAGAGGGAGCAATTGCTGAACAACATAAGTAAGCTCAATTTGGTGGAAACAGACCCAAAAAATTATCAAAAGTGGACTACGATGTTATCAGAGAATGAAAACAATCGTTCACTTGAACAAATTGTCAAGTGCATCAAAACCATCAAGCAAGAGGCAAAAATCAGTTGACACAACACAGTCGTGTTCTGTACACAGATTTTTGAATGCCAGAGTCGATGAGCATCCGAACAGCATTAATCCCAAGTAAGCATGTACGCTTCAGTGACTCGATCATCGGGCTCGCCGGTTATCTGCGCCAGCTCCTTTCCGAGCCGCGCACACTTGACGAGCTCTGGGTTCAGATCGACAGCGACTCTTCCGGCTGGAACTCCCGCCCCTCTTTTATCAACATGGAGCTCGCTGTAGATCTCCTCTATGCTATTGGTGCGATACAATCAGCGGGAGAGGATCGCTTGGCAGGAACTGCGTTTAAATCCCTTGCCATCGCAGAGGTAGCAGGTGACATCCATTTCGGCTGATGGTTCGGTGAAGGGGAAATAGCTTGGACGGGATCGGAGTTTGACGTTGTCGATGCCGAACATTTGTTAGCGGTTTGATTTGAAAAATCATGAGAACGCGTATATTTCTGAAGTACGAATGGCAGCTTGGAGGAATGGCTGGACAAGACCAATCATCTGTTTTCCGCGAGATGAGGTGATCAAGGCGCTAAAGAAAGGCTGGTACGTTTGTCTGTGGAGAGTGGCAAACTGTTACGCACTTACGTTCATTATCCTGAAGGAGAACAAATATCATGGCAAAAATTGAATTACCCTTGTCGCAGTTTACTTATGCTGAAAAACTGTATTTGCTGGAGACAATCTGGGATGATCTTTCAAGGGATTAGGCGGTATTTGAATCTCCGGCATGGCATGAGAACATTCTCAACGAACGGAGAGAAGCCTTTTCTGCCGGAATGGTGCAACACTCCGACTGGGCAGAAGCCAAAGAACGCATAAAAAGGAATCTTTCATGCAGTTGAGGATTTTTGACTCTGCCGAGAGGGATCTTGAAGATGGCTACCATTTCCTCTCTACGCCCCAAACTGCCTCAACATCCTCAAATCATTCTCAAACAGCAACCTGATATCATCAATCTTGTACCTCAGCAGCACCGTGCGGTCAACGCCCATACCGAAGGCGTAGCCTGACCACTCTTCGGGGTCTATGCCGCAGTTGCGTAGCACGTTTGGGTGTACCATGCCGCAGCCCATGATTTCGAGCCAGCCTGATTTTTTGCAGACCTTGCATCCCTTGCCGCCGCAGAGGTAGCAGGTGACATCCACTTCGGCTGATGGTTCGGTGAAGGGGAAAAAGCTTGGGCGGAACCGGAGTTTGACATCGGTGCCGAACATCTGTTTGGCGAAGGAGTAGATGGTGGCTTTGAGGTCGGCGAAGGAGACCTTCTTGTCTAAAAAAATCGACTTCATTTCGCCGGGCACCTTCTGCACCGGATGTTCGCTGCCGGTGAAGGAGCGTCGTCCGGGGAGGGTGAGGTCGATACTTCTCTTGCTGCTGCTGCTCCCGGTTGATGCAAGCCTCTCCTCTGCTTCGGTGAGTTTTGCATCAGCCGTCTGCTTGAGCTGGTTAAGCACCCATTCGCGGTTTGTCAGCAGGGTCTACCGATTTGAGCTGGCCGAAAAGCGCTGCGATGAGTCCTTTTCGAACCGTGTACTTGAGGCGGAAGGCTTCAAGATCGGCTGTTGAGGCTATCGCAAACTCAATGATCTCCTGCTGTAAACTGCGAATGGTGTTTTCCATTGGTAACCGGGTGTAAGAACTTATTCGAAAAGGCTTTTGACAATCACGGTGAATGCAGCCGGATCCTTGACGGCGATTTCGGCAAGGGCCTTGCGGTC
>CAIXCO010000007.1 GCA_903917955.1 uncultured Chlorobiaceae bacterium
AACAGCCCTGTACAAGTTTAAACGAACCACCCGCGACACTGCGCACCCGGTGTCAGGAAAAACAGATTACTTCAATGAGAACCGTTTTTTCACGACCACTCCTCACCGCCTTTCTGCTGCTCTTTCAGGCAGCATCCGCCACTGTTCCAATTCATAATACATTGCTTGCGGAACAAAAGAAAATTATTCTCAACCATGCCGATACCATCGAAGGGAGCGAGGAGGGTGAGGGCTACCAATCAGTTATCGGCAATGTAGAGTTTCAGGATGGAGCCTTAATCCTCCGTTGCGACCGCGCCACCAATTATGAGGGTGAGCATAAAATTGTGCTGAGCGGCAACATCAGCATTTCCGACCCCGCTTTTGCAATCTATGGCGACAATGGAGTCTACTTTACTGACCGGCAGACCGGTGAAATCAACGGCAATGTGCGGGGCCGAATGCTCGACAACTCCCTCTTCGGCAAGTCGCGCCGTGCGGTGGTCAACAAGGCGAAGAGCGAGGTCTGGCTCTACGACGATGCCATCGCCTGGCACCAGCAGCAGCAGATCAGCGGAGATATCATTTTGCTCCACTTCACGGAATCCGGAAACCAGAAAAAGCAGACTATTGATGAAATACAGGTGCACAACAACGCTTTTTTTGCCTCTGCCGACAGCCTCTCCCGCTCTCCGGTTGTCTATGACCAGTTCAGCGGCAAAAAAATGATGATCCGCCTCAAGGAGGGGAAAAAAATAGCAGGGATAACACTAACCGGCCAGGCAGAGAGTCTCTATCACCTCTATAATGAAAAGCGTCAGCCATCGGGCATCAACTATTCGAGCGGAGACATGATCAAGATGTTTTTTGCCGACGGCATTCTTGGCAGTGTCAAGGTGACAGGCAATGTTGAAGGGAAGCAGTATCCCGAAAGTTTCAGAGGGAACCCAAAAATCAACCTTTCAAAATTTGCGTGGAGAGAGCAGGAAAATCCCTTCAGAACGCATAAAAGCCTTCCGTGAACGAGGGAAGGCTTTTCAAAGAGCAGGGTTACTCCGTATTACAATCGGCTTCTCTATTTGGCCATGGGGCAACTTCCACCCGAACAGGCGCCGGTTGAGCAGGGGCTTGGTGCTGCGGGGGCTGCGGCTGGCGCAGGTTTGCCGCTGGCGTAGTCTGTTTTGTAAAAGCCGGAGCCTTTGAGCACAAATCCGCCACTGGCACTGATAACCCGCTCAAAACCCTCGGTTTCACATTTCGGACAATGCGTCAGGGAGTCTGCACTTATTTTCTGGACTATTTCAAGCTCATTTCCGCAGTTGTTACAACGATACTGATAGGTAGGCATCTCTCTATTTCTCCTTTATTAATCGCTTGCTGACGGCAACTCTTCGCCGTCACTTGTGGTTGTTTAAAAGTTCATGGGCCGCATTCGTGCGCCATTTTCGTATATAGTTATATTTGCCGGAATATTAAAACCCTCTCGCTGTGATCGTCAAAACCCGGGCTGTGATATTGCGGGAGATAAAATACCGCGACCAGTCAAAAATCTGCTCAATCTACACCCGCGATTTCGGCAAAATGTCGGTGATCATCAAGGGGGCTCGCAATCCAAAAAACCGGCTCTCAAGCCTTTTTAACGCGGGAAATGTGGTCGATCTGGTGCTCTATAAAAAGAGCAGCCGGGATATTCAACTCGTCAGTGATGGAAACCTTGTTTTAAGCCCGATGGTTCCCGAGCCGGATTTGGAGCGCTTTGCCATTCTCTACCGCATCATCGACTTTGTACGCCACACAACCCAAAACGACGAAAAAAACCTGCCGCTCTTTACCCTGCTGGCAGGAACGCTTGAGCAGCTCTATCAGACCGATCTCAATTTTGAACAGCTCTATGCCTGGTTCCTCTTGCGCTTTGTCTCCCTGCTTGGTTTTCAGCCCTCGCTTCGTCGATGCGTCTTCAGCGGCGAGGAGCTTCTGCCTGCCATCAAGGCGCTGAATCTGACCGAACTCTATTTTGTGATGAACCCCGGCGGACTTGCCTTGCCCTCTTCGGCAGATCCCGGCACGGCAAAAAAGCGGCTCATTCCGGTGCGCCTCGCCATGCTTATGAGCGCTCTTGCCGCCATCCGCCTCCCCTCCGGCGACTCCATCAAGGCCGACCCCAGTGAGATTGAAATGATCTGGAATCTGCTTCAGGAGTATTGTTCACTCCATCTGGAACATGCCCGGGGGCGTAAAAACCTCACCATCATCTCACAAATCCTCCTGAAATAGCAACTCGGGCTCTTTTTGGGGTTTTATATCTTGCGGACTATTTCTATCTTGAGCAAGCCTTTTCTTACTCTTTATAACGTCCTCTCCAATCAATAAAACAGCATAGTCCGACATGTCGAAACTCGCCAAATCTGCTGAACTCTTTGAGAAAGCAAAGAAGTTTATTCCCGGTGGTGTTAACTCTCCGGTACGCGCCTTCAAATCCGTTGGTGGAACTCCTGTCTACATGGCCAAGGGGTCGGGAGCATACATGACCGACGTTGACGGCAACACTTACCTCGACTATGTCGGCTCATGGGGCCCTTTCATTCTTGGAAGCATGCACCCTCGCATCACGGCAGCGCTTGAGTATACCCTGAAAAATATCGGCACCAGCTTTGGCACCCCGATTGAGATGGAGATCGAAATTGCCGAACTCCTCTGCAAAATTGTCCCCTCGCTTGAAATGGTACGTATGGTCAACAGCGGAACAGAGGCAACCATGTCGGCTGTCCGTCTTGCAAGAGGCTACACCGGTCGCGACAAAATTATCAAATTTGAAGGGTGTTACCACGGCCACGGCGACAGCTTCCTCATCAAGGCTGGTTCCGGTGCACTGACCCTCGGCGCTCCCGACAGCCCCGGCGTCACCAAAGGCACCGCGATGGACACACTCAACGCAACCTACAACGACATTGACTCGGTAAAACTTCTGGTCAACGAGAATAAGGGTCAGATTGCCGCCATCATCATCGAGCCTGTAGCAGGCAACACCGGCGTTATTCCGGCCAAGCCGGGCTTCCTTGCCGCGCTTCGCGAGCTTTGCACCGAGG
Organism: uncultured Chlorobiaceae bacterium; assembly: GCA_903917955.1. Taxonomy (GTDB): domain Bacteria; phylum Bacteroidota; class Chlorobiia; order Chlorobiales; family Chlorobiaceae; genus Chlorobium. The sequence goes on from CAIXCO010000007.1 coordinate 3,066, forward strand.
AGGGCATTGTGCTGATTTTTGACGAAGTGATGTGCGGTTTCCGCGTAGCACTTGGCGGTGCACAGAGCCTTTATGGCGTCACACCTGACCTTACCACCATGGGCAAAATCATCGGCGGCGGTCTTCCGGTTGGCGCATTTGGTGGCAAACGTGAAATCATGGAGCGTGTTGCTCCGCTCGGCGACGTTTACCAGGCAGGCACCCTTTCAGGCAACCCGCTGGCACTGACCGCAGGTCTTGAAACCCTGAAAATCCTCATCGACGAGAACCCCTATCCGGAACTCGAAAGAAAAGCGGTGATTCTTGAAGCTGGTTTCAACGACAACCTGAAAAAACTCGGTCTGAACTATGTGCAGAACCGCGTCGGCTCCATGTCATGCCTCTTCTTTACAGAGACGCCGGTAGTAGACTACTCGACCGCCATCACGGCCGATACGAAAAAGCATGGCAAATATTTCCACTCCATGCTCGATCAGGGTATCTACCTTGCCCCGTCGCAGTTTGAAGCGATGTTCATCAGCTTCATGCACACCGACGCAGATCTCGAAAAGACCATCAAGGCAAACTATAACGCCCTTGTCGCTTCCAGCAAGTAAGCTCAGCCTTTTATGAATGGGGGGGAACCAACCCCCTCATTCCATAATTCCTACACGCACCTGCTCCCTTGTAATCATCAACCGTCCTGACGCATCTCTCACTAATTGCTGAATAATTGGCAGAAAGCTGTCGATTTTGACCGGGGCATCAACAATTTCGATAATCATGGGCAAGTTGGTACCTAAATCCATGATTTTTGAGGTGTTGATCTGCAAGTCGTGTCCGTAGGAGAGGACACCCTTCAGCGCCGTTGCACCTGCAAGCCCAAAAAGACGGGCCTCACGCACAATCTCTTCATAGAGTGGCCGATGACCATAACGTACCTGCTCTCCAACAAAAATCCGTAACAGTTCCAGATTCTGCAGTTCCATGATTTTTTTCCATTATGTCCAGAGTTTAGCAAAAAGCGCTCCTGTGGAGAGGGCAACAAAACCCCCGGCAACAGTTCCTGCAAGATAGATCGCGGCATAGAAAAGCTGACCATCCTTGAGCAATGCCGTGTGCTCAAACATATAGGCGGAGAAAGTGGTAAACCCTCCGCAAAAACCCGTAACCAGAAAAAGCCTCGCTTCCGGCGAAACAAGGGTGGTCGAAACCGCCAGTTCACCAAGAAAACCGATAAGAAAACTGCCGACAATGTTGACCGTGAACGTTGCAAAGGGAAAACCCGGAGCGAGTGGAGCAAAAATGAGCCCCACCGCATAGCGAGCCACAGATCCGATAAAGCCCCCTGTGCCGACAAGCATCAAAGCCCCCGCCTGTTTCATAACCCGCTCCTCCCGCACTCTTCCGTTGCTGTTGACATCGGCTCAACGATCATGGCAACCCGTTTGACCATCCTCAATGCGCTTGTGCGCACAACACATCTCATCAAGAATACCGAGCAGGGTGTTGAAGATGCCGATACAAACAATGGTCGGCGCCCAAAGGCCGATAAAAATGGCAATCAGCTCATGGTTGTTTATCCCGGTAGCAAAGATAAAGAGATAGATCGAGAGGAGTATCGAGAGCGTTGCTCCAATAAAGTAGTAGTGTGGCTTCATACCCAGTGCATTTGATTGAATAATCCCGCAGCTTTTCAAAATGTAAGAATATTGCGCCGATACCCTATCTTGTCGGAACAAAAAAATGCACAACTCTCTCAAATCAATCGGCAAATGTGGCCATGAGTTTGACTTTAAAAAAAAGGGTGGTCGCCATCGACTTCGGCACAAAGCGCATTGGGGTGGCCCAGAGCGACCCTCTCTGGCTCTTTGCCCAGCCAGTCGGTACCTTTGACCGCGCTGGACTCTCCGTAGCGCTTGAGGGGATGATCAAAAAAGATGACATTGAACTTCTCATTGTCGGCTACCCGCTCAGTGCAGATGGCCAGAAAAACGCCATGACCGGAGTGATCGACCGTTTTATCGAAACGCTGTCCGAGGAGTTTGGGCAACTGAGAATTGAAACCGTCGATGAGCACCACTCCTCAAGGGATGCCCGCAGCATCCTCGTCGCATCGGGAAAATCAAGAAAGGTACGGCAGCAAAAGGGACGAATCGACAGCGCTGCGGCCTGTGTATTGCTCAGCGAGTACCTTGAAAAAGAGCGGTAAGGTGCCTTGCACAGGTGAAGCGCAACCACTCATACGTTTTTCCTTTAGCTTTTGGGAGCGGCTTCTTTATCTTTACCATCTTGTTCCTGTCACATTTCCATGCAACACTTTTTCTTATGAGCACTTCAGCCATGCTTGATGTTTTCAAAACAACCGGCGCCCTGCTTGATGGCCATTTCAAGCTGACCTCTGGTCGCCACAGCAATGCCTATTTTCAGTGCGCCAAGGTGCTGCAGCACCCGGAACACCTGACGGCAATCTGCAGCGAAATTGCAGACCACTTCAGGGGCAAAGGGGTCGAAACGGTCATCTCTCCAGCCATTGGCGGAATTGTGGTTGGAACGGAGGTTGGGCGTCAACTCGGAGTCAAAACCATCTTTGCCGAGCGCAAGGAGGGTTCCATGACCATCCGCCGTGGCTTCACCCTTGAACGCAACGAACGGGTGCTGGTTATTGAGGATGTCATCACCACCGGCGGCTCAGTGGCTGAGGTGATTGAGCTGATCAAGAGTGCCGGAGCCACACTTGTCGGGGTCGGCTCGGTGGTTGACCGCAGCAACGGGCGAGTGAGGCTTGCGGACGACCATTTTTCTCTCCTTTCGATGGAGGTGATAAGCTATACTCCTGAAGAGTGCCCTCTCTGCAAGGCGGGAGTGCCAATTGATGCCCCCGGAAGCAGGGCAAACAAGCAAAATTAACCGGCACCGACTGTGAAGGCACCTGTCAGGAGCATCTCATTTATCGGCCTCGGGCTGATTGGCATGTCGCTGTTGCGTGCCTTGAAACGCTCTCCGCTTGCCCTTGAGAGCGACATTCTCTTTCAGGGGTTCGACCCGAATTTTACCGACGACGATCGCGAAAGCGTTGAAAAACTTGGCCTTGACCTCTTTACCTCCGACAAAAGCACCCTCTACCAGGCCGACCTGATTATTCTTTCGGCCCCGGTAGAGGTCAATATCGCCCTGCTCGATGAAATCAGCCAACTTGCCCCCCCCTCAACACTGGTGAGCGATGTCTCAAGCACTAAATCGCTCATTGCCCGCAGGGCCCGCGAGCTCGGCCTCCCCTTTCTCGGGATGCACCCGATGGCGGGCAAGGAGCAGCAGGGGTACCGCGAAAGCCATGAAGAGCTGCTGCAGGGGCGCCGCATGATCCTTTGTGATGACAACAATCTGCTTGCAAGCGACAAGGGCACCTTTCTCGTCGCCCTGCTTCAATCAGCAGGCTGCAGAACGCTCGCAATGAGCCCGGAGGAGCATGACCGCATCATCGCCAAAGTGAGCCATCTGCCCCAACTGCTCTCGACCTTGCTGATGACCCACTGCGGAGAATCGATCAGCGCTTCAGGCCCCGGTTTTGCCACCCTCGCAAGGCTGGCTGGCAGCCAATGGGAGATCTGGCGGGATATCATCGCAACCAACAGCGATAACATTGCCGAGGAACTTGAGAGCTTTTCCTGCGAACTTGCCCAACTCGCCGGCGAAATACGAGAGCGCAACCTCGGGCCACTTGAATCACGCTTCAATGAGGCCAATCGGCTCTATCAAACCCTTAAAGAGATGAACCGGTCATGAAATTCGCCATTGTTGTCAATGTTACAAGACAAAACGCACTCGATCTTGCCCGCAAACTTGCGGCCTGGCTGGACGAACGAAAGGTGGACTATATTTTTGAAAGCCTTTCGGCTGAAAAACTGCACACCGAAAATTCGGCACCGATTGAGGAGCTCAACACCCGCTGCGACGTCTTCATCTCGCTTGGCGGCGATGGAACCCTTCTCTTTACCTCGCATTATGCGGCAACAAAACCCGTTATCGGCGTCAATGTCGGCTACCTCGGCTTTTTGACAGAGTTTACCCAGGAGGAGATGTTTTCGGCCATCGAGCGAGTACTCGACGGCAGCTACACCATCCATAACCGCTCGCAACTCGAAGTTGCAGTGCGTATCGACAATGAGATGCAGCAATTCAGGGCGCTCAATGACGTGGTCATCGAAAAAGGGGCCTATCCACGCATTCCGACCTTCATCATAAAACTTGACGGCGAGCTGCTCAGCTCCTACCGGGCTGACGGCATCATCATTGCCACCTCAACCGGCTCAACCGCCTACTCTATGTCTGCTGGTGGCCCCATCATCGCGCCAAAATCGAGTGTCTTTGTCATCACGCCGATCTGCCCGCACATGCTCACCGTCCGGCCCATCGTCATCAGCGACGAAAAGATCATCGAGGTCTCGGTCGATGCCCCCGACGGCTCTTTTCCCATGAACTGCGACGGTAACCTGAGAAAAATGCTCGCCCCGCAGGAGAAAATCACCGTGCGAAAATCAGCCGTAGTCATCAACCTTGTCGCCAATGAAAACCGCAATTACAGTGAAATTCTGCGCACCAAACTGCTCTGGGGACGCGAACACACTTTCGGATCAATGGAGAATTGACAATTGACAGTTGACAACTCTCCATTATCCATTATCAATTGTCCATTATCCATTATCCCTTGTCCCTTGAAAAGCATCAGTTCCGATTCACTCCACCGCCTTCTTGGCATTCCTCTTGATACTCCGCTGGGGATTGATGAGATGTGCAAAAGGCTCCGACCGGTGCTCTATCCGGCACCGGCACTCTCGCCACGGCTTGAGCGCTTTTGCGGCGCCCTTGCCGATGCCATGCACACTCTCGGGATTGCTGTGCTTTCGGAACATGAAGCTGCGGGAGATGATGGACGTTTTGCTCCCGGTACTGTTATTCTGGCGCCAGGCTCTTTTCCTGACCATTTGCTGGCCATCAACCGGGTCACAACGCTCTACAACAACATTATTGTCGGCATCTACGACGAAGCGTCGCCGCTTACCCCTGACTCTCTGCCACAGGAACGGCTCGACGCCATTGTGAGTCGGCTCGCCCGCGACATGGTGCACATCCTCATCTTTGTAACCGACAGGTCGTGGAGCATCTGCACCATGAACGGCGGAGTGGTCACCTTCGACACCCCGATCCCCAAGCTGGTGGATGTACGCAACACCCTGGTACCCAAGCTCACAGCACAGGTTGTACCGCCAAGGGGTGAAGATATGGACATGGAGCTGGGAACGATGGAAAACGGAACAGCAGAGTTTGATGCGGTTGCAGAGGATTTTCTGGAGTGCAGCGCTCTCTGGGGCAATAACGCCTGCCTCTTGACGCACACCTCAACCGAGGGGCTCGAATACCGCAGCAACTTTTACAAGCGGATTGTTGCCCGCTATTTAGACCAGCGAAGCGGCATGAGCTACGGCTTCTTTGCCCGACAGTTGCCCATTTGCGTACAGCCCGCCATCATGCAGAAAGAGAGTGGAGAGCAGACTGCGGGAATGGTTCCTGTCTGGGTGCAGGGGCAAACCCTGCTGGTGCCGGTGCCGCAACTCCGCGTCATAACCACCCGGTCGGGATGCAAAAAAAATCATCTGGAAACAAAAAACGATCTGGTGGAGATTGGGCTGGTGCAGCGCAACGGGAGGGGACGAAGCTACCTCAAGACCCCGATAGGATGCCCGCCGGAGATTGTTGTCAAGCCCTCCTTCGACACCCTCACCATTCTGGCACACGCTCTCGGCAATGCCCTGACGGCGAGTATCCTGATGAAGCTACGGCCCGAAGCGAGCTTCCCCCGCCATCTCGCCCGTTTCGGCGCTTCAATGACCCACTGGCATGACTATCCGGAGAGCGAGCTGCTGCCTGAGGGATACCATCTCCACGGAGAAGAGAACCCGCCTGTCGCCTGCTCAACGCCGCAATCGGCCGCATACAGTCTTCTTGGTAAAATCGCCGCGCTTGAAATCGCTCTCGAAGAGGGGAGGAGCTACCGGGGAGATGTGCATGTGGAGCCGAGCCACGGCACCAACATTGTCGGCATGCTCTCACTTGCAGAGACCGCCCGGCTCATAAACCCTGCCCGTACCCCGGAGTTGCTTCAGGAAGAGCGGTAGAGTTGGCTACTCCTCTTCGGCACCACGCTCGATGTAGGGCCATTTCCCTTGCTTGATCAAAATCATCTCGATCAGCTCACGCACACATCCTTTTCCACCCTCATAACCCGAGATATAGCCGACCCGGTTCCGGAGATAATCTGCGCCATCAATGGCCGTTGCAGGCAGGCCAACTTTTGAAAGCACCCCGATGTCACCGATATCGTCGCCGATGTAGGCGCACTCCTCATGGGCAAGATTGTGACGCTGGAGAAAGGCTTCGTAAGAGTAGAGAAGATTTTCGCCATTGAGATAGAGATCCTGCACGCCGAGCGCCTCAAGCAGGGGGCGATACCCTTCCGCCTCTCTTTCCGAAAGGACGGCGATACGAACACCCTGTTTCAACGCCTCCTTGATAGCCACGGCATCGCGGACCGAAATTGAACAGAGCTCTCCTCCGTTGGCATCAAAGGTAATGCGGCTGCCGTTCAGAACACCGTCAACGGGAAAGAGCAGCGCCCGGACGGCCTGGAGAGCCTGATCTATTCTTGATGATGGATCAGCTTGCGAAGGCTGCATCCCGAAATATTGAAATCCTTCCAAAAGCGTATGATGTTTTAGAGTGAATGAAGAGTGTGCACACACCGGTAGAGGTGGAGCAGTTGTTTGACCATTGTGCCAAAATCTGCCAATGCCACCTGCGTGGTAGCATCCGAAAGTGCTTTCGAGGGATCAGGATGAATCTCAAAAAAGAGGCCATCCACACCGGCGGCAACCGCAGCCCGTGCAAGAGGCATCACATACTGGCGCTCTCCGCCTGAAACCCCCTGGCCCGCCCCGGGCAGTTGCAGACTGTGCGTTGCATCATAGAGCACCGGATAGCCCGACTCCGCCATTTTGGCCAGCCCCCTGAAATCGACCACAAGGTTATGGTAGCCGAAACTTGATCCCCTTTCGGTCAGCATCACCCGCCGGTTACCGGTCTGAACAACCTTGTCGGCCGCAAGCACCATATCCTCAGGAGCCATAAACTGCCCCTTCTTGATATTGACGGCAAGGCCGCTCTCTCCGGCAGCCACCAGAAGCTCGGTTTGACGGCAGAGAAATGCCGGAATCTGCAAGACATCAACATAGCGGGCGGCAAGAGTAACATCTTTTGTTTCATGCACATCGGTAATGACCGGCATGTTATAGCTCTGGCGAATCTCGGCAAGCACTTCGAGCGCCTCCGTGTCGCCAATACCGGTGAACGAGGAGCCGGAAGTGCGGTTGGCCTTGCGGTAAGAGCCCTTGAAAATAAAACGAACCCCCTCCTGCTCGCTTATGCGCTGCAACTCCTCAGCCGTCTGCAGGGCCATTGCCCGGTTTTCGATCACGCAGGGTCCTGCAATAAAAAGCGGAGTGCTGCTATCCGGCACTGAGAGTGAGCCAATTGAGAACTTTTCCACGTTGTTATCCGTTACACTTTTTTCAGGATTACAGCGAATGCTGATGATGACTTTACTATTTTAGTCCTTAAATTTACAACAATAAATCTTATTCACACTCCGTAATCAAACGCGAAAGAGTATGAGCATCGCCGACACAAAACAACGGTTGGAAGAGATAGAAAAACAGCTCGCAAACCTCATTGAAGAGCAAACCGTCATCAAGGCTAAATGGGAGAGCGAAAAAGAGCTGATACAGTCATCACGCAACCTCAAATCGCAGCTTGAGGAGCTTCGCGTGCAGGCCGAAGAGTTTGAACGACAAGGCGACTACGGCAAGGTGGCCGAGATCCGGTATGGCAAAACCGTCGCCATTGAGCGGCAAATCGAAGAGAACCGTCTGAAAATAGAGGCAAAAAAAGCTTCCGGTGACCTGATCATGAAAGAGGAGATTGACGCCGAAGATATTGCCGATATTGTTTCAAAATGGACCGGCATCCCCCTCAGCAAGATGCTCCAGTCGGACCGCCAGAAGCTGCTGCTTATCGAAGAGGAGCTGCACAAGCGGGTGATCGGGCAGGAGGAGGCCGTCACGGCAGTCAGCGAAGCGGTCAAGCGCTCACGGGCAGGCATGGGTGACGACAAGCGGCCAATAGGCTCCTTCATCTTTCTCGGCCCCACCGGCGTCGGAAAAACCGAGCTGGCCCGCACCCTGGCTGACTATCTTTTTGATGACGAAGAGTCGATGATACGCATCGACATGAGCGAATACATGGAGTCGCATACGGTCAGCCGTCTGGTGGGTGCTCCTCCGGGCTACGTCGGCTATGAGGAGGGTGGACAGCTCACCGAAGCGGTGCGCCGCAAACCCTTTGCCGTGGTGCTGCTCGACGAAATCGAGAAAGCACACCCCGACGTATTCAACATCCTTTTGCAGATTCTCGATGACGGGCGCCTGACCGACAGCAAGGGGCGGACGGTGAACTTCAAGAACACCATCATCATCATGACGAGCAACATCGGAGCCCAGCTTATCCAGTCGGAAATGGAGAAGCCTGAGGGAGTAAACCGCGATGTCATGCTCTCGGGCCTTCAGGAGAAGCTCTTCCAGCTTTTGAAACAGAAGGTAAAGCCCGAATTTCTCAACCGTATTGACGAGGTGATTCTCTTCACGCCGCTCACAAGAGAGGACTTGAAAAAAATTGTGCTCATCCAGTTCGACCGCATCAAGGAGATTGCCCTGCGGCAGCGCATCAACCTCACCATCTCTGAAGCGGCCATCCAGTGGTTTGCCAATGCAGGCTTCGATCCGGCATTTGGCGCCCGGCCACTCAAGCGGGTGATGCAGCGCAAAATCACCAACCGTCTTTCAGCCCTCATTCTTTCGAGTGAAATCGGGGAGGGCGACGAGGTGGCCATCGACATGGCCGAGGGCGAACTGAGCATCACAAAAGCGGTCGCCTGATACCGAGCGCCTGAAGCAAACGAAGAAAAAAATAATGTGTAAAGGAAGTTCTCAACCCATGAAAAAACAATTGCGTGTGCTGGCAGCCGTGCTGCTTATCACCTTTCTTTGCGCATCAGCACACGCCGCAAAAAAGCCCGACAGCCTCTCCGTTAAAATCGGACAAATGCTGATGATCGGCTTCCGGGGGCTCAGCGTTGCCGAGGCTCCCCAAATCGCGGCGGACATCAAGGAGCGCCATATCGGCGGAGTGGTGCTCTTCGACTACGATGTCCCCTCCCACAC
>CAIXCO010000008.1 GCA_903917955.1 uncultured Chlorobiaceae bacterium
CTTGGGACGAATCGGTCGCATGGGTTATAAATGACCCCGAAAGTTTTGGCAGGTTAATCGAACGTGCCAACGATTTTTTTAGTGCACAGGAGAAGCATGGATTGATTGTCTTTGATGCTCTTGATCGTTCATGTGCCGAGTGGCAAACGATGGATACGATTGCAAGGGATTTATTACGTGTGGTCTTATCTCTTAAGCGGTACCCTTTTTTACATGGCAAAATATTTTTACGTGAAGATCAGTTTGCTCGACGCTAGATTGCCGATTTTCCCGATGCATCTAAATTGCTTTCAACAAGGGTTGATTTGACTTGGGCACTGCACGATCTGCATGGATTGCTCTGGCAATTATTCTGTAACGGAACAGATATTCATGGTCAGACATTGCGAAATGACCTATCCGGTTGGGAAAAATTGCAACGGTTGGGGGTTGTATGATATGACAGGTAATGTATGGGAGTGGACGGATAGTTGGTATAACAGTTCTAACCATGTGATTCGTGGCGGGCGCTGGAGCAACCTCACTGAGGAGTGTCGTTTGGGTTTTCATGGCTACAGCGCTCCCGGCAACCAACTCGAAACCATTGGCTTCCGCTTGCTTTTAGTCCGGTAGTCAGTTGGCGGCTCATGCCTAACCTTTTACCTTTTTGTCACAAAATATACCAGGCTTGATGCTTGCCGTGGCAGCACGGCTCCGATACTTGCTGTTGCGATCCCTTTCATCAGTGCGGTTCCCAATTGCGGAGCATGAAAGCCTCTGCCTTCGCTTTTGCAGAGCAGTTTTTCGCTGTGCAGGGTGTTGTAGATCGCATCAGGTGGGTAGGGTTGGCGATGGACAACCTTCAGGTTATGCCTTTCAAGCAGCTTTTCAAGGGTTTCGGGTACAAAGTGGTAGAGATGGCGTGGGGCATCCCAGGCTATCCAGTTCTCCTGGTACTGTTTTGCATCATAACTTTCCGGGTTCGGCAGGGCAATAATGAGCATTCCGCCCGCTGCAAGCTGTTGAGCGGCATTGCCAAGGGTTTCGTGGATGGCGTGAATATGCTCAAGGGTATGCCACACTATAATTCGATCAAACTTGCCACCACCGTCATTCGGCAGTGAGCAGGATACCTTCAGGCTATAAACTTGCTGTGCATGGCTGGCCGCTTCAGCCTCACTCTCTACTCCGGCAAGATTCTGAAGCGGGATTCCTTTGTGCCGGTGAAAATAGTTCAGGAGTTCTCCGGTTGAACAGCCGATTTCAAGCACGCGAACTTGGCGCAGGGGTTTTGACGTTCCCCTCAGGATAATGCGGGCTTTGTACCGGAGCATGAGTGAGCGTGCGGCAAGATAGGCTTTGCTGCTGAACGTGGTGCTGTTGTGTTGATGCCGGTGGGGGTCATAGAGGCCCCGGGGGTAATGACGGGCTATTTCGGTGCTGTCGGGACGGGGGTTGAGCATGATGAGCCCCGAGGCGGTTGAACGCAGAAGTGACCATTGCTCTTTTCCTGAAGGATCAAAACGGTTGGGTACCTGGATCCAGGGGGTGAAGTCGGCAGAGCCGCTTATCGGGCAGAGAACGTTCTCCATTCCGCAGTGCGGGCTATTGTTCGCCAGTTTCGGTGAGGTCAATGAAGGCTTTTCTCAGGTTTTGATAGGTTGAGCGCATATCATTGCTGAGTACTTTGGCGTCGGCGAGGACGGGCATGAAATTGGTGTCGCCCTCCCAGCGCGGGACGATGTGGAAATGAAGATGGTTGTCGACGCTTCCACCGGCAATACGACCAAGATTGGCGCCTACGTTGAAACCTTGCGGCCTCAAGGTGAGCTTCAGTGCCTTGATGGAGAGATCGGTCAACTCCATGATTTCGAGTTTAGTCTCTTTGTCGAGTTCTGAAAAATCGGGGGTCTGCTGGTAGGGGATAACCATCAGGTGACCGCAATTGTAGGGGTAGAGATTCATGATGATGAAGCATTTTTTTGCTCTGTAGAGCACAAATCGCTTTTCATCTTCTTCTGGAGGAATGTCGGCGAAAACAGATTTTCCGTTTTCGGCAGCAGGCTTGTCATCCTTGAAAGACTGCATGTAAACTTCACGCCATGGTGAATACATTCTGTTCATGGAGAGGGAGCCCTGCTAAGTTGCACGTTTATTGACCAATGGTACCAAAGATGGGAATCGAACCCACACGAGTTATTCACTCACTGGATTTTGAGTCCAGCGCGTCTACCAGTTCCGCCACTTTGGCCTGTTTTTGAGCGGTGCGAGAGAAGGGAATCGAACCCTCACGCCTCACGGCACTAGTTCCTAAGACTAGCGTGTATACCAATTTCACCACTCTCGCAGTACAGAATGACAATATACGTGGTTTTTGTTCTAATAAAAACTATCTTTCGAGATACTTTCACGGCCTGTGACCCTCGGCCTGATGACGCCAACAATTTTCATTCCGGTTTATACGTTTTTGAGCCTATGCCGTTTAACCTGCACCGTTTTGCAAATGTTATCTCTTGGGTGATCAGTCCGATTGTTGTTGCACCAGCAGCTTATCTTGCGATTGTTCTGCTTGGGTTCTGTGATGACGTTAAAAGTATCTCGTATCTGGTGATACTCTTTGTTTCGAGTACGGTTGCCCCTGTTCTCCTGATTTCCGGGCTGAAAAGAGTCGGGAAAATTTCTGATTATAACATCCCTTTCCGCGAGCAACGTTTTCTGCCCTTACTGGTGCTGATCGCCGTCAATGCCCTTGGTTATGAGTTTATGCTGCAACTGCATCCACCCCGGCTTCTTTCTGGCATACTGCTGTTCAATGCAGTCAATACCATCCTTATTTTGTTCATTACCCTCCAGTGGAAGATCAGTATCCATCTCTTTACTTTTTCCTCATCGGCAGGGCTGCTCTTTATGCAGTTTGGCGTTGTTGCCCTCTGGATGCTGCTTCTTGTGCCGCTGTTGATGTGGTCAAGAATTTTTCTGAAAGCCCATAATTTTATGCAAACCCTTGTGGGTGCCGTTGTTGGTTTTGCTGTAATGGTTGCTGAATTAAAGTGGTGGACAGGGCTGTGAAGAGAAAAAGATATGCCGTTGTTGTCACCACATACGGAGAGGTTGAGGCGGTTACGGTAAGGAACCTCTGGCCGAATTCGAGGAGAATTTTGAAGGTCGTTACCCGCCAGATTGTTAAAATACCGACAGCAATGATCTATTTTATTGCTGACTACCGCTCGACAAAGCACTATATCGACTGGAAGCTGAACCGCTACCGTTCTTCGCTTCTTACCATTAACCGGGCACAGAAAACGAGCCTTGCCGACGCTCTTGCCGAAAGCGGGAGTGATTTTTTTTTAAAGGCTGAGGTCAACGTTTTTGAGGCCTACTATTTTGTTCCGCCCTATCTCGACGACATGCTTCAGCAGTTGCAGCAGGAGTATGATGGGGTTGTTGTGGTGCCGATGATTCCTGTTGAATCGGCATTTTCCTGCGGCGTGGCTTGTCAGATGGTCATCGATCTTTATGGCGACAGCAGTTTCAGTAAGGTCAGGGTGATGAGCAAACTCTGGAAAGAGGATCGTCTCCACCGTATTTACATAGAGTACCTTTTTAGTCAGCTTTCTACTGCCGTGCGTCTCCACCAAAAGGGAAAAATAGGGCTTGTGTTGGTTATTCATGGTACCCTGGTGAAGAATCGTGCTGGAAATCCCCCGAAACTTTTTACAGGGCTTGATGAGACTGTTGCATTTTTTGAGGTGATGAAGCGCAAGATTATGGCCGATCCTGAAAATATTTTCACTGACGTTCGCCAGGGCTGCATCAACCATTCAAATGGAGGGGAGTGGACTGCTGATACAATTGAGCGTGCGCTTGAGGAGTTCAAGCGTGAGGGATACGAGGGGGTGGTCATGTTTCCCTACGGTTTTTTTGCCGACAACAGCGAGACGGAATATGATTCCTGGAAAAAGCTTGCTGCGACTGAATTTGCAGTGTCTCAGTATGTCAGGTGCATCAACGACTCTCCGGCATTCGGTCGCTGGCTTGCTGGTCGGGTACTTGATGAACTCCAGACGCTCTACAACCTGCAGGATGCTTTTGAAAGTCTTGAACATAACCAGTAAATTTTACACCATTGAATATTGCAGAGCAGCAAGAGAGTGAACAACTGGAGACATTACTGTATCAGGATCCAGACAATCCAGAGAAACAGTATGCACTGGCGTTGCTCTATATTGACCTTCAGCGTAACGCCGAGGCACTTGAGCTGCTCAACAACTGCATCCAGGTAAGGCATCGTGACCCTGCCGCTCTCTATGCGCGTGCGGTCATCTCTCTGTCGATGGGCAGTTATCGCAAAGCGGCGTGTGATTTGATGAAAACCATTGTGCTCGACCGTGGGTTTATACAGGCCTACAAGCATCTTGGCTTTGTGCAGTTTACACTTGGCAAGGAAGAGGCAGCACTGAAAACTTTGAAGAAAGGCCTGGAGATTGATCCTGAATATGCGGAGATCTATTGTGTTTTGGGCGACGCCTACCTTGATATGGGTGAGCTTGAGAAGGCGAGGGAGGCATTTGAAAAAGCACTTGACCTTGAGCCCCACAGCGCTGAAGCACACAGCAAGATAGCCATGTATTATCTTTCGAGAGGAGATATGAAGGGGCTGAAAAGGGAGTATGAGCTTTTAAAAACGCTTGATGCCGCATTGGCTGAGCAGATTGGAACCCTTTTTTTTGAGATACCATGAAACTTTTTTCTGATAGTGCTGCTAAAAAGCGGTTTATGAAAACCGGTCTCCCCATTATTCTCGGTATTGCGTGGTCTCCGATTATCTGGATGCTTCTTGTGGCAACACTTGGGCCAGCCCTGTTTGCTCTTACCGCTTCATGGTTCATAACGCATGTGATCATTCTTGCGGTTGTCGCTCCCGTTATTTTTTTCTTGTTAAGGCTTTTTATGCGTACAGGCAGAAAATTTTACAGTGAAGGGGAGTGACAGCCTGATAGATTTCGGGAAAGAGACGGTTAATTTGCTGAAAATTGTGACCTGCGCTGAAAAAAGCTTCTTTTTTTCTGTGAGCTAAGAATTTTTTTTTTATCTTTTCGCTCCTGTAACAAAGTTATGTGTGCAGGATCAGAAAATAGCTTGTTCTGTTCGACCGGGATTAACTCAAAATGGCATTACATGGATCAGACTCTGAGTAATTTTGGCAATGTTTTTGCTTTCCTTGCCCTCGGAATCGTTTTCGTTGCTGGCGGGTACCTGACAGCCCGGCTTTTGCGTCCCAGCAGACCCAACCCTGCCAAAAACTCAACCTACGAGTGTGGAGAAGAGGCTGTGGGCAGTGCCTGGATGAAGTTCAATATCCGCTTTTATGTTGTCGCTCTTATCTTTATCATTTTTGATGTTGAGGTTGTTTTTCTTTACCCTTGGGCAACAGTGTTCAAGAAGCTCGGTGAATTTGCGCTTGTAGAGGCTCTTGTTTTTGCCGGTATTCTTGTGCTTGGACTTGCTTATGCATGGGTAAAGGGGGATCTGGATTGGGTAAGGCCTACCCCGAATATTCCGAAAATGCCTGAAATGCCATCAGGAAAATCAGACTCTCTCAGGGGTTAACTTCTGTCCACCATTTTTTTTAGACGTTATGGGCTTACTTGATGCGGGGATAAAAAATCATAATGTGCTGGTAACATCGGTTGACAATGTCCTGAATTGGGCGCGTCTCTCTTCGCTCTGGCCGATGGGTTTTGGTCTCGCATGTTGTGCTATTGAGATGATGGCTACCAATGCCTCCAATTATGATTTGGAGCGGTTTGGTATTTTCCCTCGCTCTTCTCCCCGTCAGTCTGATTTGATGATTGTTGCAGGTACTGTTACCATGAAGATGGCTGAGAGAGTGATTCGCCTTTATGAGCAGATGCCTGAACCCCGTTATGTTCTTTCAATGGGAAGTTGTTCAAACTGCGGAGGTCCATACTGGGAGCATGGTTATCATGTGCTTAAGGGTGTTGATCGTATTATTCCTGTTGATGTCTATGTTCCGGGTTGTCCGCCAAGACCGGAATCGCTTATTGGTGGTCTTATGAAGGTTCAGGAGCTGATACGCATGGAGCAGATTGGAATCTCCAGAGCGGATGCTTTGAAGAAGCTGGCTGAAAAAAGTGTCGATCCGCAGTTTGTTATTGAGCGGGAGCGTAAGGCTGCCGAGGCATAATTAAATAAACAGGCATACTGTCAGATGGAAGAAGGTAAGGTTTTTTCGCAGTCGGTTCAGCAGAGTGCAGCGGCTTATGCGATTATCCATGAAAAATTCGGTAGTGCGGTGTCGGCTTTCGATGCCAACGAGACCATGCCGTTTTTTGAGGTGCTCGATGCTCGGCTCTGGCGTGATATCGCTCTTTTCATGCGTGATCATGCAAAGCTCAAGTTCAATTATATGGCGTGCTTGACCGGTATGGATTATCAGGCTGAAGAAAAGCTGGGCATTGTCTGCAATCTGGAGTCGCTCTCTCTTTTCAATCACAGGCTTGCCGTCAAGGTGAAGTGTGAGCGTGATGGGGGATTTATTCCAAGTGTGGCCTGCGTGTGGCATACAGCCAATTGGCACGAAAGGGAGGCTTACGATATGTTCGGCATACTCTTTACCGGACATCCCGATTTCAGGAGAATTTTGTGTCCCGATGACTGGGAAGGTTTTCCGCTCCGCAAGGATTACAAGGTGCAGGAGAGTTATCACGGAATAAAGGTGCCCTACTAACAGTGGTTTAAATAGTAAAAGCAGCTCAAGTATGCAGGAATTAGATACAGCCGGACTGGGTTCGATCAGGGTTACCCGAAAAGACGACCACACCGTCGTTATAGAAAAGGATCTTGCCACTGAGCAGATGGTGCTTGCCATGGGCCCGCAACATCCCTCAACACATGGTGTTCTCAAGCTAGAATGCTTGACCGATGGTGAGGTCATTACCCAGGCGGAGCCTTTCCTCGGGTATCTTCACCGTTGTTTTGAGAAGTGTTGTGAGAATGTTGATTATCCCGCAATTGTTCCTTATACCGATCGGCTTGATTATTTGTCGGGTATGAACAGTGAGTTTGCTTATGCCCTCGCAGTTGAAAAACTTCTTGATATTGAAATTCCCCGTCGCGTTGAGTTTATCCGGGTTATTGTAGCCGAGCTGAACAGGATTGCTTCGCATCTTGTTGCCATTGGTACCTACGGGATTGATCTTGGCGCATTTACCCCCTTTCTTTTCTGTTTTCGTGATCGTGAAATCATCCTTGGTCTTCTTGAGTGGGTTTCAGGTGCACGAATGCTCTATAACTATATCTGGATTGGTGGTCTTGCCTACGATATTCCATCCGATTTTCTTAAAAGAGTGGGCGAGTTCATCGCCTATTTCAGGCCAAAGACGGTAGAACTCTGCAACCTCCTCACCAAAAACGAGATTTTTGTCAAGCGGACCATCGGTATCGGTATCATGCCTGCCGAGGTTGCCATCAATTATGGCTGGTCTGGCCCCATGCTTCGTGGTTCAGGTGTCAAGTGGGATTTGAGGAGAAATGACCCTTATTCGGTTTATCCCGAACTTGATTTTAATGTACCGGTGCCTGACGGCAAGCTCTCGATTGTTGGCGACTGCCTTTCACGCCATCTTGTCCGTGCCCTTGAGATGGAGGAGAGTCTAAAAATTATTGAACAGTGTATCAGCAAGATGCCTGCCACCGAAGGGTTTAATCCAAGGTCAGCCATTCCCAAGCGGATTCGTCCCAAAGCGGGTGAAGTCTATGCCCGTGCAGAGAATCCTCGTGGTGAGCTTGGTTTTTACATCCTCAGTGATGGAAAATCGACCAAACCTCTTCGCTGCAAGGCTCGTTCATCCTGCTTTGTCAATCTTTCAGCGATGAAAGATCTCTCGAAAGGACAGCTTTTACCTGATCTTGTTGCTATTATTGGCAGCATTGATATCGTCCTTGGGGAGGTTGACCGATGACCTCAACCGCATTATCGCAATTTAGCATCCCTTTTCTTATGGGTAGTAGTCTCAATGCCTGGTCGGAAGCTCTTGCAGGCTTCAACCTCTTTGGTTTGCCTCTTGGACTGGTTATTCTTGCAGCCATTCCTCTTGTCTTTATTGCACTCTATTCGCTGACCTACGGCGTCTATGGAGAGCGGAAGATTTCAGCATTCATGCAGGATCGCCTCGGTCCGATGGAAGTTGGTAAGTGGGGTATTCTGCAGACGATTGCCGATATTCTGAAACTTCTCCAGAAGGAGGATATCGTTCCCGCTTCAGCCGACAAGTTCCTTTTTGTCATTGGCCCCGGTATTCTTTTTGTCGGCTCTTTTCTTGCTTTTGCAGTTCTTCCTTTCAGTCCGGCTTTTATTGGGGCAAGCCTGAATGTTGGCCTCTTTTATGCGATAGGTATCGTTGC
>CAIXCO010000009.1 GCA_903917955.1 uncultured Chlorobiaceae bacterium
ATATTTTAAACTGACATTCCGTAATTCAATCATGCAGTTACATGTTTTCCAGCACTATCTTTGAAACATAAAAATTGGCAATCAAAACGAGCCCCGATGAAACGACAATGCCCTTGATGGTCGAGCGCCCGACACCCGCAGTTCCTCCCCGTGCCGAAAAGCCGTTGAAACAACTGACCAGTGTAATGATGACGGCAAAGACCGGGGCTTTCAGGAAGCCGACCACAAAGTCTTTGGGTGCGAGTCGGGGATACACGGCGTTCCAGAAGATGCCAGGGTCAATTCGGTGGTAGTGCTCGGCCATGTAGGCGGCGCTTTGCAGTCCGGCAAAGTCGGAGAGCGCGGTCAGTGGCAAAAACATGATGAGTGCGGCCACAAGCCGGGGCATTACCAGTTTGGCAATGGGGTCTGTGCCGAAAGCGCGCAGAGCGTCAATCTGTTCTGATATCTGCATGGCACCGAGTTCAGCACCGTTTCTCGATCCAAAGCGGGCTGACAGCATGAGGCCCATGAGAAGCGGCCCCAGTTCGCGAATCACCGAGAGGGCGGTTGAGCGCCCAAGCATTGTTTTTGCGCCGAAATCTTCAAGCAGGTTTCCTACCTCAATGGCAAGAAGTGCTCCTATGGAGATGGCACTGACCAGTACGATGGGAATCGAGTCGGTGCCGCAAATCGTAGCCTGATCGAGCACATCCCTCCAGTAGCGCACCATTTTCGGGAAGGCCATGAATGACCTGAGCGAAAAGAGAAAAAACTCCTGCATGGTGAGAAAAAAATCTTTCAGTTGCAGGAGAAGTTTTTTTTCAAGGCTCCTTAGAAAAAGTAATGGCATAAAAAAGGTGAGGTGAGGTGCGCTGGCCTTGGAGAGTTCTGTTTTCATGCGTGTAAAAGTCGGCTTTTCATTTTTGCCACCCACTCGCAGGGTATGGTTACCTTGCCGAAGAGGTCTTCATCGCGCTCCCGCATTCCGTGAAAGTCAGAACCTCCTGAAAAGAGCAGAAAGTACTCATTGGCAATTTCACGATAGTAATTCTGGCGGTAGGCATCGTGAGAGGGATGGACAATCTCAATACCATCGAGTCCGAAGGTAATCAATTGCTTCAGCGTCTCGTCGGGTACATTCTGCGCTGGATGTGCCAGAAAAGAGAGTCCCGAAGCCTTGTTAATGAGCCTGATGACATCCGCTGGATGCGTCTCAATACTTTTTACATAAGCTGGACTGTGTGAGCCGAGATATTTGCTGAACGCTTCGCTGAAGCTTTTTACATAGCCTCCGTCTTGCAGCACTGCGGCAATGTGAGGCCGCCCGACACTTCCGTTCTGCGCCTTGAGGATGATCTGCTCAATACCGATCTTCACGCCCATTTTGGCAAGTTTGCTCACCATGCGCTCAGCACGCTCGGTGCGCAGGTGACGGCAGTGGTCGAGATACTCTTTCAGCTCTGAGTGCTGATAATCGAAAAAATAACCAAGGATATGAATATCATAGCCCTTGTAGGTCGAGCTCATTTCTACACCAGGAATAAGCTCAATGCCTTTTTCTAAGGCTAATGGCTTTGCTTTGTCAATACCTAAAACAGAATCATGGTCAGTAATGCTGATGGCCTTCAATCCGACAAGAGCTGC
>CAIXCO010000010.1 GCA_903917955.1 uncultured Chlorobiaceae bacterium
CTGCTTGATCACCCAGTCGGCTGTCCTGAAGGGGCAATCAATGGAGTACATGAAGGTTCTGCCCTGCAGGTTGACCACAGCAATATCGCCCAAACCGTTTGGCAGCTTGTAGATGGCGTAGCCCTTGCCATAGGTGCCTTTAGGATAGTTCAGCGGACGCAGCACCTGCGGGTGCGTTTTGAGGGTATCAAAAAAGTTGAAATTGCTCCAGGTATGATTTCCCCCGGTCACCACATTAACGCCCGCCTCAAGAAGCTGGTTGAGCGCCTCGAGGCTCATACCCTTGCCATGATGGGCATTCTCGCCGTTACAGACAACAAAATCAACATGATACTTGCTGATAAAACTTTTCAGCATCCGACCCACCATCTGGAGGCCTGGAGTGCCAACAACATCACCGATGAACATGACGTTCAGGGTTTTCTGTGCCATACCTTATCCTTATAACCTGTTCTATTGCTTGAAACTGAAGAAAATCTTCATGAACCGTCCTGAGCCTGCTGTAATCGAACGCTGCTCCACAAGGCAATCACATTGTGCAAACTGATTCATAAAAGTTCACTGACTGCGCGGGGAATTTACGCATTACGCATCACATTGAACAATCTTATTTGCCCGCTCATGCAAGACTGTTTGGCACCAGCGTTCACACCCGGAAACCAGGG
This sequence comes from uncultured Chlorobiaceae bacterium, assembly GCA_903917955.1. Lineage (GTDB taxonomy): Bacteria > Bacteroidota > Chlorobiia > Chlorobiales > Chlorobiaceae > Chlorobium. The sequence goes on from CAIXCO010000010.1 coordinate 666, forward strand.
AGATGGTGCAAGAGCTTGAAAAATCTTATGTTCAACATGACACTCATGAAAAAGCAGAGAACCCGGGAGGAAACAAATGAGCGCTCAACAAAAAAAAGCTCTTTATGGCGGTCTGGTGGCTCTCCTGCTCCTTGTCGGGGCTGGACAGCTATGGTTGCCGGAAAAAGTATCTCCGAAGGCTTACAAGGCTGCCTATGCGGCTCTTGAACGGTATCGAACGGCGCACCCGGAAGAGCGCTACCGCTACCTGGCGGTGGTGGATTACTCAAAACCCTCCTACCTGAAACGGATGGTGGTGATTAATCTTGTCAGCGGAGAGAACTCCTTTTACCGGGTGGCACACGGCAAAAATTCCGGCGAGCTCTTTGCAACCCGCTTTTCCAATACACCGGAATCCAACATGAGCAGCCCCGGGCTCTACAGAGTGCTTGACGCATACATGGGCGATCATGGATTGGCTGTGCGCCTTGAGGGGATGGAACCCGCAAAGAACGGCAATGCCTTCAGCCGCGATATTGTGCTTCATTCAGCCGATTATGTCTCAGTGGGGTACATACTCCTGAACCTTGTGACTTTTAACGGCCCAAGAATTGGCCGAAGCAACGGCTGCTTTGTGGTATCGCCCGCTGATATTGATGAGGTGGTGCAACAACTGAGTCGAAAGGGGATGCTCTACGCCTGGAGTGGACAACCTTAAAACCAGAAACCCGGAAAAATTCCGGGCTTCTGGTGTGTAACTGCTGATAAAGAAATCAGAGTGCGTCGATAATGGCATTGAAGGTTGCACTTGGACGCATGGCTTCGGTCGTCAAGGTTTCATCCGGATTATAGTAACCACCCATATCAACCGGTTTTCCCTGCGCACCAATCAGCTCTTCGTTGATTTGTGCCTCATTGTCACCAAGCTGACGGGCAACTGTGGCAAAACGAGCCTGAAGCTCCTGATCTTCCTGCTGTGCAGCAAGTGCCTCTGCCCAGTAGAGTGCAAGGTAGAAGTGACTTCCGCGATTGTCGATCTGACCGACTTTACGGGCCGGTGACTTGTCGTTATCGAGGAACTTGCCAATAGCCTGATCGAGGGTCTCTGCAAGAATCCGTACCTTGTCGTTACTGAACGACTGAGCCACATGCTCAAGCGATGCGGCAATGGCTGAAAACTCGCCAAGGGAGTCCCAACGCAGGTAACCCTCTTTCTGGAACTGCTGAACGTGCTTTGGAGCTGATCCGCCAGCGCCAGTCTCAAAGAGGCCGCCACCGTTCATAAGGGGAACGACTGAAAGCATCTTGGCACTGGTGCCAAGTTCAATGATAGGGAAAAGGTCAGTCAGATAGTCGCGCAGGACGTTTCCGGTAACCGAAATGGTATCCTTACCCGCCCTGAATCTTTCAAGAGAGAAGCGCATGGCCTCAACCGGAGGAAGAATACGGATATCGAGCCCGGTGGTGTCGTGCTCTTTCAGATATTCGGTCACTTTTTTGATGATCTCTGCATCGTGGGCTCTCTTGCTGTCGAGCCAGAAAATTGCCGGAGCGCCTGTTATTCTTGCCCTTTTAACTGCAAGTTTAACCCAATCCTTGACCGGTGCATCCTTTGCCTGACACATTCTGAAGATATCGCCCGCTTCAACATCCTGCTGGAGCAGCGTCTGACCGGCGGTATCAACAACCCTGACCACCCCATTTCCGGGAGCGACAAAGGTTTTGTTGTGTGAGCCATACTCTTCGGCCTGCTGGGCCATAAGCCCGACGTTGGGCACACTGCCGATGGTGGCTGGATTAAATGCTCCATGTTGTTTGCAGTCTTCGATGATCGCCTGGTACATGGTTGCGTAACAGCGGTCAGGAATCATCGCTTTCGTATCATGAAGCTTGCCATCGGAGCCCCACATTTTACCAGAGTCGCGAACGACCACAGGCATGGATGCGTCAACAATAATATCATTCGGGACGTGAAGGTTGGTGATACCCTTGTCGGAGTCAACCATCGCCAGTGCAGGACGAGTGGCATAGACCGCCTTGATATCGGCCTCAATTGCCGCTCTCTCTGGTTCGGAGAGTTTCTGGATTTTTGCATAGAGATCACCCAGACCGTTGTTGACATTCACGCCAAGCTCTTTGATAAGTGGGGCATGTTTTTCAAACACATCCTTGTAGAAAACGGTCACGGCATGACCAAACATGATCGGGTCGGAGACCTTCATCATGGTAGCCTTCAGGTGCAGTGACAGCAAGACGCCGGTCTCTTTTGCATCGGCAATCTGCTCGGCAAAAAAGTTGCGGAGAGAACGAACATGCATCACAGAGGTATCAATGATCTCTCCAGCGAGAAGCGGAGTATTGCCTTTCAGAACGGTTGACTGCCCTGAAGCATCAACAAACTCTATGGTCACTGCGGTAGCTTCAGCGAGCGTCAGAGATTTTTCACTGCCGTAAAAGTCGCCTTCATGCATGGAAGCAACATGTGATTTCGAATCACTGCTCCAGGCACCCATTTTGTGCGGATTTTTTTGGGCAAACGCCTTAACCGAAAGCGGTGCGCGGCGATCGGAATTTCCTTCGCGGAGAACCGGATTTACCGCGCTGCCAAGAACCTTGGCAAAGCGTGTCTGAAGCTCTTTTTCTGCTTCATTGGCTGGTGCCTCAGGGTAGTCAGGAATGTTGTACCCATGATCCTGCAACTCCTTGATTGCCGCTCTCAACTGCGGAATTGAGGCGCTGATATTCGGCAGCTTGATGATATTGGCTTCAGGTGTCAAGGCAAGGGCACCCAGTTCAGCAAGATAATCGGGTATTCTCTGGCTCTCGGTCAGATTTTCGGGGAAATTTGCAATAATCCGTCCGGCAAGAGAGATGTCCCTGGGCTCAAAATCAACACCGGTACCCCGGGCGAATGCATTGAGAATGGGAAGGAGGGAATAGGTTGCCAGAGCGGGAGCCTCATCAATTTTTGTGTAGATGATTTTTGCTGTTTTTGCCATCGGTGTGGTGTCAGTTTAACTATTTTTAGGAAGTATTTGGTAAAGATAGTCCAGGAAAACGCTTTCAGGAAATCGCACAGAAGCGGGCAAGGCTCGAACTGAAACGAAAACGAATAGAACTGCAACACAACGCAACCTAAGCAGAGTTATGCGACAACGCAGTTCGACAATAAAAAACGCAAAAGTGTATTGGCCTTGTTTTCCTGCGAATCAAAAAGAAGCGCAGAAAAACAGAGTGGCCAGATCATCTGAAAAGAGGGACACCGGACTTTTGCCGGTCAAAAAAAAATGGGGAGGTTGCCAAAGCTTTTTCCCCGGTACTCACCTGGACAATGGGAAACTAATCGTGAAGACCAACCCGCGTGGCAAGTCCCTCATCATTAAGCACCTCATGAGCAAGCTTGATCATGGGAATGGTAGCTCCCATTGAACTGTAACCGCCATCATGAAACAAGTTCTGCATAGTCACCTTGCGGGTAAGATCGCTGAGGATGGTCATGGAGTATTCGGCACACTCTTCGGCAGAGGCATTGCCAAGAGGAGACATGAGATCACTGTATTCGTACATTTTCTCAAAGCCCGGAATACCGCTTCCTGCCTTGGTATAGGTTGGACTTTGTGATATCGTGTTGATACGAATCGCCTTTCTTGCAAGCCTTGGCCCGTAACTGCGGACAATGGATTCAAGCAGTGACTTTGCATCACCCATATCTGAATAGGTCCAGTAATTTCTCTGTGAAGCAATATAGGAGAGGGAGAGAATACTTCCACCCTCGTTGATCGCCTCATTTTTCAAGGCATAAGAGACAATACGGTGCAGCGACAAAGCCGAAACATCAAGCGTTTTGATAAACCACTCGTAGTTGAGATCTTCGTAGGGCAACTGCTTGCGAATATTCTGTGACATTCCGATGGAATGCACAATAAAGTCGACCGGGCCGACTTTTTCCATAAGCTCTTTAAAACAGGTATCGACATCCTCATTTTTCGACGCATCACACACAATCATCGGAGCATTGCCGCACAATGTCGAAAGCTCCCCGATATTGCCGAAACGCAAAGCGGCCGCAACATTTGAGATGGCGATCTCGGCGCCCTCCCTGTAGGCATGAAGGGCAATCTGCCAGCCAATACTGCTTTCGTCAAGCGGACCGAAAACAATTCCCTTCTTCCCTTTCAACAGACCATAGTGCGCTTTCTCTGGCATGATATAAGCTGATTCTTTAACAAAGATTGGGGTAAATTCCCGTTAACTCGACATTTTAAACATTGAAGATACAAGATTCCCTTCAAAACGTAAACTCTTTGTCCCGTTTTTTTCTTGGCGTAACCATTTTGACAGTGCTGCTATACCTTTAACCGCCTCATTGAGCGAAGTTTATCGAGCATATTTCTGTTCACGCTCAGCTCCATCTCCTCCTTTTCGACCACGATCTCCTTGAAGACCACCCTGAGAAGATTGTCTTCCCTGAGATACTCCACCATTTCAAGACTATAGAGCGCCCTCGGAAGAGTGATGATCCGCTGCGCCCGGTCGACAGTCACAACGATATCGGTACCCATCCGGGTAACAAGAACCTCTTCGGCATCCTTGAGAAAGGGGATTTTGATACAGAGCACCTCGCGATGGTCGTCCGTTCCTGCATTTTTTTTGCTCTCAATCCAGAAATTTTTTCCTGAATAAAAAATTTTGTCTGGAAGCTGCTCACCAAAAACCAGTTTACTGATATCGTGCAAGGCATTTGTCCCGATAGGCTCGGTTCTCTGCAACTGACAACGAAAAACCGGCGTAGGGTAAAAAGAGCTGTCGATCTCCAGCAGATATTTGCTGTGCAGATCGGCCCAAAACTCAAAATACTCCCCCACCGTTTTTGAGGTGGGCAGAATTTTGTTGATCACAATACCATCAACATTGATGCCATAGAGATGCACAAAGGTGTAGGCTCGCTTTGTTTCAAGGATAGAGAGTTTTTCAGGGTTCAGTACCAGGCGGAAGGTAACCTCGGGACTGAGAATAAACTTGTTGATATCCTCCATCTGCTTGAGAAGCACATTGACCTCATTAAAAAAGTCATCATCGGGAATCGACTTTCCGCTCAACGGCCGTGCCAGCGACGACATGCTTTTATAGAGCTTGAAAAACTGCTTGCCCATGTTTCCACCAATGATAATCTCTGGATAGGCCAGCAAACGAAGCGTGTTGCCTGTCGGAGAGGTATCGAGCACAACGGCATCCCACTTCCCTGACTGCGACTCATCAAGCAGTCGGCTCAAGGCAAAAATTTCGTCAAGACCGGGCTGGGTGGTCAGTTCGGTCGCCATGCCGCTGTCAATCCCCTTGCTTTTATAGGAGGAAGAGACAAACTTTTGAAAGCCGGACATGTTCTTTTTCAACTCATACACCGTATCAACCTCAAGACCGTAGAGGTTCTCCTCAATCTTCTGAGGATCATTGCGGCTTATGCGCATATTAAAGACATCCGAAAGCGAATGGGCCGGATCAGAAGACATGATCAGAACCCTCTTTCCCTGCCTCGCCAAAGCAACGGCTGTTGATGATGAAATGGTAGTTTTTCCTGTCCCACCTTTTCCTGAATAGATGATAACTCTGGTCTGCGACTGCTTTTCCGTTAACTCCCTCGACAACATAAAAACTCCCCGGTTAAAGGTCAATAATCCAAAAAGGCATTCCCTCTTCGGGAGGGCAAAAATATCGTTGCACAAAGTACCATTTTTCCCCTCCTTAGAGAAAAATAATCTTTTTCTGCACGGCATGGCTGAGTTGCCGCATATACTCCTCATGCTCAATTTCAACAGCGCCCAGCTTTTGCAAGTGCGGGTTCATGATTTGTGCATCAAGCAGCAGGTAACCTCTCTTTTTCAGATGAAGTACCAGTTGGTTGAAGGCTATTTGAGAGGCATAAGAGCGACGGGAAAACATCGACTCTCCAAAAAAAGCGCCCCCCATTGCTATACCATACAACCCCCCGACAAGCTCACCCTCGTACCAGCTTTCAATGCTATGGGCAAGACCGAAGCTGTGCAGCTTGATATAAGCCTCCATTATCTCCCTGGAAATCCAGGTTTCATCATCATTTTTTCGCGGCGCAGCACACCCTTTGATCACACCAGCAAACTCCTTGTTGAAGGTCACAGTAAACTCATTTTTTCTGGTCAGACGAAGAACATCGCGCGACGCCCTGTAACTGTCGAGATTAAAGACTGCCCGTTTGTAAGGCTGACACCAGAAGACCTTTGCATCCTTGGGGTCCGACATCGGGAAAAAACCCTGACGATATGCTCCAAGAAGCTCATCAATACGAATCATCTGACAATGTGACGCACATGGTTACAAAAAGTTCAACAGAACATCTTCAAGCACCCGTTTTGGCACATGGTGAATACCACTACCATCTCTGTAGTAGCGAACCGAATCATCACCGCCTATCTGGTCAATAACAACCGTTTCTACGGGTTTCCCCAGTGCAATGGCCATGAGAACCGAAAAACTCTCCGGGATGTTCAGCAACTCCCTTGTTTTTTCACGATCAAGGGAGCCAAGAATGCAGCCACCGAGCCCCGAAGCGGTTGCGCCAAGAAGAATAGTCTGGGCGGCAATCCCACTGTCGCAGGCAAAATCACTACCTGCCGCAGAGTCACCAAGCATCACAATACAGGCCTGGGGACGCTCACCTTCCGTCGGGCCCAGCCAGTCGGCAAGATAGCCTGCCCATGAGAGAAGAGGATAGAGGGCCGCAAGCAGAGAGGGCTCACACACGGCAATATATCGCAGTGGTTGCAAGTTTCTGGCCGACGGAACATAGCAGGCAAGCTCAACAAGCTCCCGCACAACATCTTCCGAAACCGGAACAGTGCCATCAAATCTCCGGTAACTCCGGCATTTCGTCACAAGCTCCCTGAACACCATAGGCACTCCAGTCACGACTTTTCTGCCCAGGCGGCATCAGTATATTTCGAAAGCTCATCCCACTGGCCACTGCCGATCCACTCTGCGATATAATCGACCGTTCTGGCATAACGCAAGGGCTCTCGGCATGGCTGCTCCAGCCACTCGGCAAGAATGGAGCCATCAAGACTCTCCATCGCCATGCCATAGCCAAGCTCCACCATACCAAGTGCATTGGATTGCTGCTCAATCTGACCATCAAGAGGACGGAGCAGCAGCTTTTTTCCGAGATGAAGCGCCTCACCGGGAAGCTCGAATCCCGCATTGCAGACAACACCATTACACTCCATCAAATCGCCAAGAAAGCCTGCCCTGGAATACTCCCTGAAATGCAGATTTTCCTCATCACGATTCTGCTGCACTTTCCCGTAAATAAAAAAATCGTACCTGGAAAAAAAGGCAAAAAAGAGCACAATATCTTCAACCTCTTCGAAAGGAAGATAGACAAGAATTTTGTTCCTCGTCACCGCCACGGCACTCTGCAGGTAGAGCGTTTCGGGAATGACGGGAGGAAAAATCGGCTGATTGAAGCTGCTCCAGTGGAGACCGGCATTGTAACGGGCAGGCGCAAAATTGAGCAAGATCTGTTTTTCAAAAAAAGAGCCCCTGCCAACAGGTATATCATATTTGAATGCATACTGATGTCCGAAGCCAAGGGAGGGGATGTTTCTTGTTCGCGCAACCATTGAGGTGATCGGATCAAAGTCGGTAATAATCAAATCAACCTCTTTGGTATCGAGCGCCACAACATCCGCCATCAAGCGAACAAGGTCAAGCTGAAGCATCGTTTCGAAATAGTTCATCTTTCCCTTGCGGGTAACGAGTGTCAACCCCTTCATTACCCGAAATGGCTCAAATATCTTTACCTCTCGCAGCTCATCCTCTTTTCGACCGCTGATAATGACATCAACATCGTGGCCATCCTCCCTGAGCTTTCGAACAAGCTCGCGACTGCGGCTGATATGACCGTTTCCCGTACCCTGAACGCCAAAAAGAATCTTCATGCTGCTGAACATTTATGCGTGACGCACCCACTCTGTGGCACAGGTTACTTTTGAATTTTAAGATTGGCATATTGCACCATCAGCGTCTTCTCACCTGCATTACGGAACGTTATCTTCACCTTCTGCTTTGCCCCGCTGCCCTGAACATCCAGCACAACCCCAGCTCCAAAAACTGCATGATGCACCATCGTCCCTTCGCGAAAGAGCGAGGGCTTCGACGTTCCCGAAGCTGAAGTAGAGGCAGGCGTTGCCGTTTTCATCTGATATCCTCTTGACGAAGATGAATGCCCTGAAGCCGCTTTTTCCTTTGCCAGACGATCGGAAAGAAAGTTTCCGCTCTCTGTCTGCACAATCGAAGCGTCGATTTCGCCAATAAACATCGAACGGAGGCAGTGATGCTGCTGGCCATACTGGTAGCGGCTCTGCGCCCACGAAAGAAAGATCTTCTCCTGCGCCCTCGTCATTGCCACATAAAAGAGACGACGCTCCTCCTCAAGCTCTTCGGGCTCGTAGCAGTGCAGGGGAAAAAGCCTCTCTTCAAGGCCGGTAATAAAGACCACCGGGAACTCAAGCCCTTTGGCCGCATGAACGGTCATCAGAGAGACAAAATTATCGGACTCCTGCGTCTCGTCATAGTCAGATGCAAGGGAGATATTCTCCAAAAAATCACCAAGGGAGCCTGCATCAGGATTATGGTCAGAAAAATCCCTTGCCATCGAAAGCAGTTCCTGAAGGTTTTCATGGCGAGCAAGCGACTCCGTAGTATTTTCAGCCTGCAAAAGCAACGGAATGGAGGTCAGGGTAAAAAGTTCTGTCAAAACATCGTAGACCGTTCCGCTGAGGGCCGTCTTTCTGAGGGCTTCAATAACCGCACTGAAAGAGCCAAGGGCATTGACCAACCGCGCCGGGAAAGCGCCCTCATCAGCCCGCTGGATAGCTTCATATATGCTTATCTCCCGCTCTTCGGCAAACTCCTTGAGCTTGGTAATACTGACATCACCGATTTTCCGGGGCGGGAAATTGATAATTCGCAAGAGCGACTCACCATCGCGGTCATTAAGAATAAAACGAAGATAGGCGACCGCATCCTTGATCTCCTTGCGTTTGTAAAAGGAGACACTGCCGAAAATCTTGTAGGGGATTTTATGCTGCCGCATCACATCCTCCAGCACCCTCGACTGAGCATTGGTACGGTAAAAAATAGCAAAGCTTTTGAACTCGAAGCCCTGTTTCAGGCGCAGATTGCGTATCTGCTCCCCCACCCGTTCAGCCTCATTCCGCTCATTGTAAGCCTCAATCAGCGTCAACGGCTCACCATCATTGCGGTGCGAAATCAGCTCTTTTTTGATCTGCCGAAGGTTGCAACTGATCACGTTGTTTGCAGCCTTGAGAATATTGCCGGTACTGCGATAGTTCTCAACGAGCTTGAAGGTGAGCGCGTCATTGTAGTCATCCTGAAAATTCAGGATATTGGAAATATCAGCGCCGCGCCAGGAGTAGATCGACTGGGCATCATCACCCACAACAAAAATATTGCGATGGCGGGCCCCAAGCATTTTTGCGACAAGATACTGTGCCCGGTTGGTATCCTGATACTCGTCAATCATGATATAGCGGAACGTCTCCTGCAACTCCTGAAGCACCTCAGGGTGTGCATGAAAAAGTTCAAGCGGCTTGATAAGCAGGTCATCAAAATCGAGAGCGTTGTTCTCTTTCAGCTTTTTGGCGTACAACTCGTAAATCTGTGAAGCTTTCTGCTGATTATAGTCACTCGCATTGCGATGAAACTCGGCAGGCAGAATAAAGCTGTTTTTTGCCCGGCTGATGAGCCCCTGAACCGTGTTGACCGGCACCGACTCGGCAGAAATGCCCAGTTCAGCCATCGACTGGCGGATCAGGCTTTTGCTGTCCTCGCTGTCAAAAATGGAAAAATTTTTGTCGTAACCGATCAAATCAATGGAGTTGCGGAGAAGACGGGCGAAGATTGAGTGAAAGGTGCCAATCCACAAACCACGTGAACTGCCTTGATGCAGCAGGGTATCAACACGATGGCGCATCTCGCCGGCGGCCTTGTTGGTAAAGGTGAGCGCAAGAATATTCTGGGGAGAGACCCCCTCGTTTCTGATAAGATATGCAATACGATAGGTAATTACCCGTGTCTTGCCGGAACCTGCACCCGCCAGTACCATCACAGGCCCGGTTGTAGCAATCACGGCATTACGCTGCACTTCATTGAGATCGTTTAAAAAATCCGTCAATACTTCCTGATACCGGGTTAACAGTTAGAGCGCCCCTTTTGCCTGTTGCTGAACGCCAAAATCTCCAGTTGAATTTCGTACATCTTTACCCTTTTTACAAATCAGAGCCAAACAAATCATTTTGCCGCACAGGAACCACAAGCAACTATAACATCTTTCCCCTCTGATATTTCGCAACAAACCACCGGCTATACTCAAAAAAGAGAGGTACCCGGTACCACGACTCTTTTTTCTGTTTTTTAATAGCCCTGCCTCTCACTTTTGGCTTTTAGAGTTACTATATTTCGGCACGAACCATTGCCCACCTAAACCGTCCAATTACAATGTTTCCTCTTGTTTACGAAATCAATACGAGAATCTGGCTACATAAACTGAGCATAGAGCATAACCGTGCAGTAACCCTCGGCAACATACCTGACGAGGAGTTTGCTTTTTTTTCAAGCTGCGGCTTTGACATTGTCTGGTTAATGGGGGTATGGAGACCAAGTCAGTACAGCAAGGCAATTGCAACTGCACATCAGGGGCTGAGAGCATCCTTCCTGAAACATATTCCGACCGTAACACCAGAGGACATTGCATCATCACCCTACTCCATCCCCTCCTATACCGTCAATGAAGCGCTGGGAGGCGAGACCGAACTCTTGACCTTCCGTGAAAAACTCCATGCAAGCGGCATTAAACTGATGCTCGACTTTGTGCCAAACCATCTTGCGCTTGACAATGCTTTTTTGCCCGAGCACCCTGAGTATTTTATTCCAATATGCAGTGAGGAGTGGTGCCTGGACCCCCAGGCTGGCTTTCAATACAGAAAAGAACAGTACCTGGCCTACGGCAAAGACCCCTATTTTGACCCATGGACAGATACCCTGCAGCTCAACTATGCCAGGAAAGAGACGCACAAGATGATGACCGAAAATCTTTTCAAGGTAAGCTCACTCTGCGATGCCGTCCGGTGCGATGTAGCCATGCTGGTACTGAAAAGTGTTTTCAACACCACCTGGAGCGGCCTTGGTGGCCTCATGGAAGAGGAGTTCTGGGATAAGGCAATCACGGCCGTAAAGCTCCGCCATCCCGAATTTCTTTTTCTGGCAGAATCATACTGGAACAAAGAATGGGATCTGCAGCAACAGGGATTTGACTATACCTACGACAAGCCATTTTATGACTACCTCACCGAGGCATCGATCAACACTGAAAAGCTGACTGGACACCTGCTTGGCAATTGGGACTACCAGAAACATCTCTGCCGCTTTCTTGAAAACCATGACGAACCAAGGGCTGCTGAAAAAATCGGACTGAACCACAAGGCCGCAGCTCTGGTACTGCTCACCTCTCCGGGTATGCATCTTATCCATCAGGATCAGATGGATGGCTTCAAAAAGCAAATTCCGGTTCAACTGCTCCGGCAAACGACTGAAGTGAGCGACGGAAAGCTGGTGGAGTTCTATAAAAAGCTCTTTTTGCTTCAAGAGAGAGAGGTCTTTCAGGAGGGGCGGATCGAATGGCTCAACCTCAACATACCCAATAATTCGCATTGTTTGGGATTTCACCGCTTTACAGCGAAAGAGAGCGCCTACGTTCTGGCCAATTTCAGCGGAACCGGCATTCCTCTCGAATTCAGTCACCCATCCCTTGAACATGGAGCAATGAAAAAGCTCACCGTACTCAGTACACAAAACAAAAACAAAACGAGCATTCACTATGCAGAGAAGGTGATGAAGATAACCCTCTCTGCGCACGAAGCAATCGTCATAACCTGCATGACCACAGTGCCCGTTTACCAACAAGAATAAACCAGGGATTCCGTCCTGATCAAAAACATTTTTGACTCCATCTTTTATGCAGATCATTACACATACCATCAGGAGAAGAACCACAAAGCCGATTGAAATCACCGACATTACCGCTGAAGTAAGCGCCGCCCTGCTCTCGTCAGGACTTGAGAGAGGGCAGGTAACCGTCATCAGCCGTCACACGACCGCCTTTATCAACATCAACGAAAAAGAGGAGCGGCTCCTTGAAGATATGGAGACCTATCTCAAACGTCTTGTGCCAAAAGATGGCAACTACCTGCACAACCTCAATCCCGTTGATGGCCGCCACAATGCCCACTCCCATCTCCTCGGCCTCTTTATGAACAGCTCCGAAACCATCCCCTTTGCAGAAGGAAAAATGCTCCTCGGAAAGTGGCAGTCAATTTTTTTCATTGAGCTTGACGGGCCACGCGAAGAGCGAAGCATCCTCCTTCAAATTTCAGGCATGTAACCGGGCACAAACCGCCAAATTGCGAGGCATGGAACCAGGAAGCGCCCGACATGGTTATAGATACTGACTATGAAATAAAACAGTATCCGTAAGATCCTATGCCCAATTTCCTTCCGGTTTCCATCTCTCCGCAGATGAGCTCTCTCTCGGCAATACACTCACCCGATGATCTGAAACAACTCACCATTGCAGAGCTTCAGGAGGTAGCTGATGAGTGCCGTACAGAGGTTATCAACCTGGTCTCCCTGAATGGGGGCCATTTTGCCTCAAGCCTTGGTGTTGTAGAGCTGACCGTAGCACTGCACCATGTCTACAGCTCCCCACACGATAAAATACTATGGGATGTCGGTCATCAGGCCTACGTCCATAAAATCCTGACCGGAAGAAGAGAGCAGATGCAGAGCAACCGGAAGTTTGGCGGGCTGGCTGGTTTTCCAAAAAGAGCGGAAAGTGCGCATGACGCTTTTGGAGCCGGTCACGCCTCCACCTCCATTTCTGCCGCTGCAGGAATCGCTGTGGCCAATGAGCTTGCAGGCGGCAACGAAAAGGTTATCGCCATCATCGGCGACGGCAGCATGACAGGAGGCATGGCCTTTGAGGCAATGAACCATCTCGGCGACCTGAAAAGCGACGTCCTTGTCATCCTCAACGACAACCAGATGGCCATCTCCTCCAATACCGGTGCGCTTCGCCACCATCTTGTCAACCTCTCTTTGAGCAAAAACTACAACCGTGCCCGCAAATTACTCTGGAAATCACTTTCACTCCTCAACAATGGGCTGGGTAAAAAAGCAAAAAATGCCGTCCGGAAACTTGAGGAGGGAGTCAAAGCGGCATTGACACCAGGCGCATTTTTTGAAGCGCTTGGCCTGAGATATTTCGGCCCGATTGATGGCCACAACATGGAGCAACTCGTCAAGGCGCTCAAGGAGATGCAGGAACTCCCCCACCCGAAACTGCTCCATGTTATCACCACAAAAGGCAAGGGGTTCAAACCGGCGGAGGAGAACCAGTGCAAATGGCACGCACACAATGGCGGCTTTGATACAACAACCGGAAAATTGCTGAAAAGCGCCGACAGCTCTCTCCCCCCCAGGTATCAGGAGGTCTTTGGCGAGGCACTTGTTGAGCTTGCCCTGAAAGAGAAGAGAATTATCGCCATCACCGCCGCCATGCCAAGCGGCACATCGCTCGACCTCTTTCAAAAAGCACTGCCAAACCGCTTTTTTGATGTCGGCATCGCCGAGCCACACGCAGTCACCTTCGCCGCAGGGCTTGCTTCCCAAGGGTTCATGCCTGTATTTGCCGTCTATTCAACATTTTTGCAACGAGCTTTTGACCAACTGATTCATGATGTGGCGCTCCAGAATCTGCACGTAGTCTTTGCCATCGACCGAGCAGGGCTTGTGGGCGAAGATGGCCCCACCCACCACGGAGCATTCGACCTCTCCTGGCTTCACGCCGTGCCGGGCCTTGTCATCATGGCCCCGGCAGACGAGCAGGAGCTGCGCGACATGCTCTCTACCGCCCTTCATGAACTGAACTGTCCGGTGGCCATCCGCTATCCGAGAGGCAACGGAACAGGCATGAGCCTCCGTAAAAATTTCACCTCCCTCGCCATCGGCAAGGGCGTACTTGTAAAAGAGGGGAGCGGGCTTGCACTGCTCTGCATGGGAACCATGACACAGAAAGCGCTTGAAGTGGCGGCCATACTCGAGCAAAAGGGAATCCATGCCACCGTCGCCAACATGCGCTTCCTCAAGCCGCTCGACACCGCAATGGTAGAGGAACTCGCCTCCCAAGCGACCCATTTTGTCGTTCTTGAAGAGAACAGCAAGATTGGAGGAGTTGGCAGCGCAGTTATCGACCACCTCAATGCAAAAGGGCTCAACCGCCCGGTACTGAAAATTGCCCTGCCCGACGCCTTCGTCACGCACGGCCATATCGACGACCTCTACCGCGAGATTGGCTTCGACACCCCGACCATGACCGAAAAAATCAGGCGCTTTTACAGAGAGGGCCAGAGGTGAAAAAAAGTGAGGAGGAGGATCAAGGCCCACACTGAAACATTGGCAAAGAGACCAGCAAGCACATCATCGAGCATGATCCCCCACCCTCCCGGTAACCGCTGAAGAGCATCAACCGGTCCCGGTTTTGCAATATCAAAAAAGCGGAAGAAAACCAAAGAGAGCACCACAGGCCACACCCCTTCAGGCAAGGCAACAAGCGCCAGCCATTGACCGGCAAGCTCATCAATCGTTACAATTGAGGGATCATTGCCATAGTGCTCCTCCATCACCCCGCCAGCCCAGATTCCGATGCCGGTGCTAAGCACAACAAGAGTGAGCAGGAGCACAGGATTGTGCAAAACCGGAAGGAAAAAATAGCCAAGAGCGACCACAATACTTGTCAGCGTACCAGGCGCCACCGGAAAATAGCCAAGGCCAAAACAGGTGGAAAAAATTTTAGCCGCAAAAAGCTTCATGCTCTCACTGCCCCTGAATAGGCTTTTGAAAATAGATGCTCCAGTTACTCACCAGATAAGAGATGCCAGTATAGACGGTAAAAGCCGTGACCGCCAGCATGATATAGTAGAGATTATCGGAAACAAGGAAATGGCTGGTCATCACAGCAACACCCTTGCCAAAAAAAGCGTCCTCCTTCATCAACATCAGCAGCATGATCACATAGACAAAAATATTCTGTACCACAGTTTTGTACTTCGCCTCCACGCTGGTCACCACCGGCCTGTTTTTATATTCGGCATAGACCCTCAGCGCCGTCACCACAACATCTCGGACAACCACAAGCACCACCATCCAAAGGGCAAGATAACCCATCCAGTAGTAGAGAAAAAAGGCCGCCGTAATGAGCAACTTGTCGGCAAGCGGATCGAGAAAGGCACCAAGACGGCTCTCAACTCCATATTTTCTTGCATGATAGCCATCATAAATATCGGTAAGGGAGGCCACCACAAAAACAATAACGCCAAAGAGCTTGAGCCAGGGATCAACCTGCAACAGCAGCATAACAAAAACAGGAACGAGCAGAATCCTCAGTGCGGTCAACTGATTGGGTATGGTCAAATATGCCTGGTACTCTTCTTTCAAACCCTGCGGGATTAAAATGTTGATGGAAAAAGCTGAAAAGGAGGCAACAAACGCCCCTGTTGATTGCAAGATACGCTATTGAAGGCTGTTTTTCAATGCCTCTGCCCCTGTCATAAAGAATAAAGGTTTTACTCCAGCTCCACCACCGTCACTCCGGCACCACCCTCGCCCCACTCACCAAGACGAAAACTCTTGACCCCCTTGTGCTGCTGCAAAAACTCCGCCGTCCGCTGCCTGAGTGAACCGGTACCCTTGCCATGAAGAATCGTCGCCGAATGCATGCGGTTAACAAGCATCGTATCAAGAAATCGGTCAATTTTCCTGATCGCCTCATCACCGGTGAGCCCCCGCAAATCAACCGTTGTTGACTCCACCGCCGAAGTTGTCGCAGTCCAGGAAGTTTTTTGCTGACGAGGAGCAGGCTCTTTGAGACTCTTTTTCACCTGTGTTTTCGATGTCTTTTCAAGGTTTTTCAGCGACGTCGTCAACCTGAAATTTCCGCACAACACCACCACACTCTCCTGATTGATACTCTCAACCTGACCGGAAGCCGTGCTGTCGAGAATGCGCACCAGATCACCCGCACGGATAGTGCGATCAAGCGCAACCCCCATCTCAGCCGCAGCACGCAGAGCCGTCTCACTCTGTTCAGCCTCCTGCTTTTTCAGCCCAAGTTTTTTTCGCGCCTCCTGTACCGCTTTCGCGTCCGTTGGAGTGCTCTTCACCTCCTGAACAATCTCGCGGATCTCTTTTCGGGCATGTTCCACCTCTTTCTGCAACTCCCTTGAAGCGCCAATCTTCAACTCCCTGCGCTTCCGCTCAAGACGCGCCTCCTCAGTGCGCAACACAAGCTCCCGTGCCGCAACATCCGAGCACTGCGCCTCCAGTTGCTCCTTCAACATGCGATTATCCTCAAACAGGCGACTCAAATCATCAAGCATCCGGTCAAGCCCGATCCGCTCATGCAGCATAAAGCCCGAAGCACGCTCAACCATATTCCCCGGGAAACCCATCCGCCTCATCA
This sequence comes from uncultured Chlorobiaceae bacterium, assembly GCA_903917955.1. GTDB lineage: Bacteria > Bacteroidota > Chlorobiia > Chlorobiales > Chlorobiaceae > Chlorobium. The sequence goes on from CAIXCO010000010.1 coordinate 17,272, forward strand.
TGGCAAAGGCAAAACTATTGCCCGGCAACCCCTTCACAAAGCGGAAGGTAGGTACCAGCCCCGCCCGGTCAAACTCCATTGCACCGTTTACCACACCCTCGCGCTCATGGGCGTAGGCCTTGAGGTCACCAAGGTGGGTGGTCACAATGGTTTTGGTGCCGCGATTGAGCAGCTCCTCCATCACCGCACGGGCAATGGCTCCACCCTCCTCCACATCAGTACCGGCACAGAGTTCATCAATCAGCACCAGATCGCGACTCCCTGCCATATCAAGAATGGTTTTAATCGAGCCAAGATGAGAGCTGAAGGTGGAGAGGTCATTCTCTATCGACTGATCATCGCCAATCTCAATAAAAATATCACCGAAAAGGGGAAAGACCGAACTCTCACTGCAAGGCAAAAGATAGCCATGCACCAGCATACAGCAAAGCAGCCCGGCCGTCTTCATCGCCACCGATTTTCCACCCGCATTGGGCCCCGAAATCACCAGCACCCGGTCATTTTCATCAAGCTCAAGGTCGAGCGGCAACACCTCCTTGTGATGATGCGAAATCAAAAGCCACGGGTGAAACCCCTTGATAATGCGAAGAGAATGACCATCGGAGAGGCCCGGAAGCACCGATCGGGTTTCAACCGCAAAGCGGGCACGGGCAAAAAGGGAATCAAACTCACCAAGCAGCGTCTCATTATGCCTCAGATTCTCAAGCTCGGGACGCAGCTCTTCGGTCATCGCCTTCAGAATGCGCTCAATCTCCCTCCGCTCGCTGATCTCCAGATCCTGAATGCGGTTACTGATCTCAAGCGTTTCGGCAGGCTCAATAAAGACGGTCTGCCCACTCCCCGAGTAATCCTGGATATAGCCCGCTATTTTATATTTGTACTCCACCCTGAGCCCAAGGGTCAAGCGCCCGTTCTTGATGGCAATCGTATCCTCCATCAGCCAGCCGCTCTCCTGACAACGCCTCTGGAGCCGCTCCATCTTCCGCCGAATCAAATCACGACTCCCGCTCAGCTCACGGCGAAGCAGCAGAAGCGTCTCGCTCGCCGTATCGCGCACCCTCGACTGCTCATCAATAATGCGACGAATCGAGGCCTGAAGGCTCTTCTCAAGCCAAAGTCGAATGGCAAACTCATTCAGCAGAGGGTAGACCTCGCGATTGAGGAACATGAACTTGCGCAACTGCACCGATGAAAAAAGGAGGTGATGGATATCCTGCAACTCCTCCGGCTCAAGATAACTCTCAAGAATCTCAAGCTTTTTCAAAAGAGGCCGCGTATCCGGCAACCATGAAAAGGGAAGCGCACTCCCCTCCTGCAGCAGATTACGCAACTCAAGCACCCGCTCAAGCTCAGCCACCAGCGCCTCACGTCCAGACTCCGGAATGGCCGCAACAAGCCTGTCGCGCCCCATCGCCGAAAGGCAAAACTTCGTGGTATAGTGGGCGACTTTATCGAATTCGAGTTTTTTAAGGGTAATGGGATTCATTGATATCCTGTACTTCTATATGCCTTTACGGCAATTGCGTCATTACTGATCGATACACAAAAACAGATGGCTGTTCATAAGCATCAAACATACTGAAAATATATAAAGTTGTGCAGGTTCAGGGAATAAAAAAGCCGGGGAATTGTTCCGGCATCTTCCTGTCAGGGTAAGTTATTTAAAAATAAGGTGATTTGCGTGAAAAGAGGATTTGGCAAGCATACCTCCACGAATAGCACTATTAAAACATTTTTTGTTTCAATAGAAACTATTGCATATACTTTTTCAGGCATCACAACAAACGGAGGGAACAATGGAGACGGTACTTGAACGCCAAAGCATCACAACGAAAGATCGTGGTGCATTAGCCACCATGGTAATGACGCTGTTTGACCACTGGAAACTGACAACGGAAGATCAGGCACTGCTTTTGGGACTTGCCGCAGCCAACAGGGCCGCCTTGACGCGCTATCGCAAAGGAGAACCGATTGGAACAAGTCGTGACCAGTATGAACGGGTAGGCCATTTGCTGGCAATTCACAAGAATCTCCGTACGCTCTTTCCGAAAAACCGGGATCTTGCCTATCGCTGGATGTCCACACGGAACAAAGCCTTCGATAACCTTACCCCGATTGAGGTCATCAAAGAGTGGGGCTTTGCCGGTCTTTTGAGGGTGCGATTCTATCTTGACCGCGCAAGCGGAATGTAAACTGGCTGCGCCCAATGGATAACATTTTCTCCCATATCACGGCAGCTGATATTCACCACGACCTGATACGCAACATCGTATCCTTGAATGAATCAGAGAATCCGTTCGACGACTTGAGCAGCAACACAGAGGAGTGGTTCCTGGCTCGTCAGGTCGAATCCGATACCAGACCGCAGCCTTATCAGTCACACACCCCGCAACTCCATCGCCCCTTTGAAGAGGCCCTGTGGCTTAATGCTATACACTGGCCATTTATAAACCGGCAGACAAGCCGATTTTCGGATGGGTCATTCGGAGTCTGGTATGGAAGTGACAGGCTCGAAACGTCCGTCCATGAATCGGCTTACCACTGGTTTCGGGGTTTACTCTGCGATGCTGGCTTTGAGCATGAAGAGGTAATCATTGAGCGCACACTCTATGCTGTGGCGTGCGATGCGGTATTGCTTGATTTTCGCTCCGTCTCTGCAAACTATCCAGCTCTCCTTCATACAGCCGATTACACTTTCACTCAGTCCATCGGAGCGAGAATCCACGGGGAAGGCCATCCCGGTCTGCTCACCTTGTCCGCTCGACAC
>CAIXCO010000011.1 GCA_903917955.1 uncultured Chlorobiaceae bacterium
AAACAGTGGTCGCAGGTGGCCTCCGACATTCTGGCCCAGAAGTATTTCCGTAAAACCGGCATTCCCCTCTATGATGAAAAGGGAGCTGCTGTGACCGACAGCGAGGGCAAGGTGGTAACCGGCAGTGAGCATTCGATTCGCCAGGTGGTGCATCGCATGGCGGGTTGCTGGAAGGATTGGGGTGAAAAGAACCGTTACTTCGATACGCCGGATGATGCTGCGGCCTTTTATGATGAGGTGGCCTTTATGATGCTCAAGCAGATGGCCGCTCCCAACTCTCCGCAGTGGTTCAATACGGGGCTCAATTTTGCCTACGGCACTACCGGCCCGGCCCAGGGCCATTTTTATGTTGACCCCGAGAGCGGGGAGGTAAAGGAGTCGGAGGATGCCTACGGGCGCCCTCAGGCCCACGCCTGTTTTATTCAGTCGGTCAGTGACGATCTGGTCAATGAGGGGGGGATTTTTGATCTCGCCATTCGTGAGGCTCGGGTCTTCAAGTTTGGCAGTGGTTCGGGTACCAACTACTCCAACCTCCGTTCGGGCGGGGAGAAGTTAAGCGGCGGCGGCAGTTCTTCGGGCCTGATGAGTTTTCTCAAGATATTTGATTCGGCGGCGGGTGCCATCAAGTCGGGCGGGACGACACGCCGTGCTGCCAAGATGGTCATTGTTGATATCGACCATCCCGATGTGGAGAAATTTATTGAGTGGAAGGCGAAGGAGGAGGACAAGGTGGCCTCACTGGTGGCCGGTTCGCGTATCTGCTCCCGTTTTCTTCAGGCAATTGTTGAAGAGGCTCTCGCCAATGGCGCCGACCGCAAGACGAACGCCCGTCTGCACCGCCTGATACAGAATGCGCTCAGCCGTGCTGTGCCGATGAGCTATATCCTCCGTGTGCTTGCTCTTGTTGAGCAGGGCTACACCTCCCTTGATTTTGAGGAGTACAACTCCAACTACGAGTCGGAAGCCTATCAAACCGTTGGCGGGCAGAATTCGAACAATACCGTTCGGATGACCAACGAGTTCATGAAAGCGGTCGAAAATGATGACGTCTGGCCACTTCGTGAGCGCACAACCGGCAAGACCGCAAGGGTGGTCAGGGCGCGTGACTTGTGGGAGAAAATTTTGCTCAGCGCATGGAAGTGTGCCGATCCCGGTTTGCAGTTCGATACCACCATCAACGAGTGGCACACCTGCCCCAAAAGCGGACGCATCAACGCGAGTAACCCCTGCTCGGAATACATGTTCCTTGATGATACCGCCTGCAATCTGGCCAGCCTCAATCTGATCCATTTTATTGATGAGGCTTCGGGCAAGATGAAGGTGAGGGAGTTGCAGCACGCTTCGAGTCTTTGGACTATCGTGCTTGAAATTTCAGTCCTTATGGCGCACTTTCCATCAAAGGAGATTGCGCGGCTCAGTTATGAGTTCAGAACCCTTGGTCTCGGCTTTGCCAATCTCGGTACGGTGCTGATGGTCTTCGGGATTCCCTACGATTCACCCAAGGCGCTTGCTCTCGCCGGAGCAATTTCTGCGGTGATGACCGGTCAGGCTTATGTCACTTCGGCAGAGATGGCCCGTGATCTCGGTACCTTCTTCGGCCATGATGCAAACCGTGAGGAGATGCTTCGCGTTATTCGCAACCATCGCCGGGCGGCAAAGAACATGTCGGAAGAGGAGTACGAGGGGTTGTCGATCAAGCCGCGTGGCATTGATTCGGAGTATTGCCCCGGTGAGCTTTTCGAAGCGGCTGGAAAGGTGTGGGATGAGGCGCTGGAGAGGGGCACTCAGTACGGATTCCGTAATGCGCAGGTGAGTGTTATTGCTCCTACCGGCACCATTGGTCTGGTGATGGATTGCGATACTACCGGTATTGAGCCTGAGTTTGCCATTGTCAAGTTCAAGAAACTTGCGGGCGGGGGCTATTTCAAGATTGTCAACCAGTCGGTGCATAAAGCTTTGGAGCGGCTCGGGTACAGTGCTGCGCAGATTGACGATATTGAGCACTATTGCAAAGGTCATGGCACTCTTGCCGGTGCTCCCTCAATTAACCGGTCGTGGCTCAAGAGCCGTGGTTTCCCGGATGACAAGATTGAAATTGTTGAATCGCAGTTGGAAACCGTGTTCGATATCCGTTTTGCCTTTAACAAATGGATTCTGGGTGAGGATTTCTGTGCCGCGCTCGGCTTTACCGAAGAGCAGCTCAGCGACCCTGATTTTGACATGCTGCAGGCGCTTGGCGCTACGGAGCGGGATGCCGAACTGGCCAATGACTATGTTTGCGGTACCATGACCATCGAGGGTGCGCCTCACTTGAAACTGGAGCATCTGCCAGTCTTCGATTGCGCCAGCCGCTGCGGTCGCAAAGGGCTTCGCTACATCAAGCACATGGCCCACGTTCGCATGATGTCTTCCGTACAGCCCTTTATTTCAGGCGCAATCTCCAAGACGGTCAATATGCCGGGTTCCGCCACCACCATCGAAATCGGTGAAGTTTTTCAGGCGGCATGGCTGCAGATGGTCAAGGCGATCACCATCTACCGTGATGGATCGAAGCTCTCCCAGCCGCTCAATAGTTCGAGTTTGCAGGATCTCGACGAGATTATCATGCTTGGAACAGAGGAGAGCCTTGATGAAACCAGGGGGCCTCGGGAGGTTCAGGAGCGTATTGTTGAGCGAGTCTACCACCGTTCCGAGCGCAGGATGCTGCCAAAACGGAGAAAGGGTTATATCCGTGAAGCTCACGTCGGCGGCCACAAGGTCTTTCTCCGGACAGGGGAGTACGACGATGGCTCTCTTGGTGAGGTCTTTATCGACATGTACAAGGAGGGAGCCTCGTTCAAGGGGTTGCTCAACTGTTTTGCCGTGCTCGCCTCCAAGGCATTGCAATATGGTATGCCACTCGAAGAGCTGGTTGACAGCTTCACCTTTACCCGCTTTGAGCCTGCTGGGGCAGTTCAGGGGCACAATGTTATCAAGAACTCCACCTCCATTCTTGACTATGTCTTCCGCTCTATCGGCTACGACTATCTGGGCCGCAAGGATTTTGTGCATGTCAAGGCCGTTGATGAAATGGTGGAGAGCAATGGTGAAAACGGTCATGCACCGGTTGCTGAGCCATCACTCGCCCTGCATATTGAGCCGGAGCGCTCTGCAACCCGCAAAAGCCAGGTCTATCAGGCCAAAGTTCAGGGTTATACCGGCGAGCAGTGCGAAAATTGCGGTTCCATGCGCGTCAAGCAGAACGGAACCTGCAAGGTGTGTGACGATTGCGGTATGACTACGGGGTGCTCGTAAGCGACAGAGAACAGTCATAAAAAAAGGTCCGGACTCTCTTCTTGAAGTCCGGGCCTTTGTGTTACAGGCAATTGAATGGGTAGCGTTTACACTTGCTACACGTGATAAACGTATTTGCCGTCGCTGAACGGCACAAGGTTGATGGCTGTGTCATCCGGGTTTTTGTTGTTGAGCCACTTCAGGCAACTGCTCGTTAACCACTCCTCGCGTGTACCTGCAAATCCTGAATTGGCGGGATAGATGTCGATAAAGCGCCGGAAAAGCTCTGCGGTGAAGTCGGTCTCCTTGCCGACCGGTTTGTATTTTTCGGTATCCGGACAGCGTTTGCATGACGCGCTGCTGTCGGCCGTGGAGCAGATTTCACTGGGCGCAGTCAGGTATCCGCAATGGCTGCCTTTTTCAACATTGGTGACCGTCGCCCATGAATCACTCGCTGAGGGAGCCATCTGGCTGTATTCGGTGTCATCCGAAGTTTCGGGCGACCATGCCTTTGGCTGTGATGTATCAAGGCAGGCACAATCGCACTGCCCGACAACCATCAGGTTCGGTATCGGTATGCTCTTCAGTTTTTCGCGGTACAATTTCATGCCGCCAAAAAGCGGGTTTTTCATATCGACAGGTGAGAGCTGCACAAGTCCGACGGGTTTGGCCTGGTTCTCCGGCCCCCATTGCGAGAGCTTGTCGGTCACTCTTGGAAAGGCAACCCGGTCGTACACAATGGGATCAAACTTCTGCTTTGTTGCTTCTCCGATCGCCTGGAGGTTGTCAAATCCGGTTGCAGCCACCTGTGCATGCGCCCCCCCGACAGAGTGACCGGCAAAAATGACATTGTTGGAGTTCATGAACTGAAACTGCTTCGATCGGCTTGCATTGTAGAAGGTGCTGGTGGCGCCGAAACAGATGAGATAGGAGGCAGCAAGGTAGGCTTCCTGCCCAACTCTCGGATTGCCGCCGAAATCAGTTGTAGGAGTAAATTCGTTTTGCTTGTGTGTTGAGGTTACGAAAGCCATAGCCCAGTTCTTTTCTACAATGGCAGAGGTATAGTTGTAGAAATAGGAGGGGTAGTTGGCAAACAAGGGAGGCGGCTCGTTGCTGAACATGCCTGCAAGCAGTCGTTTTGGAAGGTAGAAGAGATCGGGACCGATCATGAAACCATGATTGAACATCACCAGACCATTTGCTTTCCGGTCTTTCGGATAATAAACATCCATCGCTATTTCCGTGAAACTCAGATCTTGAGGAGTATACTGCATCCAGAAGTAGACTCTTTTGAAACAGTAGTCATTGATGAGGATTGGTTCCATGATGAGTTAGTTATGTTTTGATAAAAGCCATTACGTTTTGAATAACAATAAATCTTGCTATTTTTCCGCGCATACGTTGAATGTACACATCAAGTCGAAGAATTCAGCAGTCGTGTCCTGTAAAAAAATAAATACTTTGTCACTGGCTTCAGGCGCCAGCCTTGACTGATGTACATGCAGCAAGTTTGTGGCCGAGTTTATGCGCCTTGTGGATTGTTCCTTTTTTCAGCTCCTGATGCTGCTGTTGTGCGGCCAGTCCGATAAAGAGTGTTCCGATCGTTTCAGCCCCAAGCATGGTTGCGGCAGATTTAAGCCGCCTGGTTACATCTCCGGTTAACTGTGCAAGAATACCAGGAGCAGCAGAAGAGGCTACGAGTACCGCCCGTTTTGATTTTCCGGGACGACGGGCTTTGGGGGCTGGTGCTCCCCAGGGCCAGTAGGCCGTGCAGACAAGTCGTTCAATAAAGGTTTTCATCAGAGCCGTGACCGTTCCGGCATTCATCGGTGAAGCAAGAACAAGGGCGTCAGCACGTTCAATCTCTTGCAAGAGAGCGCCCATATCATCATCAAGGATACAGACGCCATAGTTGTCACCGGCAACCTGGGTGCAACTGCGGCAGTTGGTGCAGAATGCAAGCCGCTTGTCGAGCAGGGAGATTTTACGGGTTACAGCACCTCTCTCACGTGCAGAGGCAAGTATCTCATCGACAGCCCTTTCAATAATGCCCTCTTTGCGGTAGCTGCCGACAATAGCAAGTATGTTTACAGGAGTATTCATCTTCATGTTGTGGAGTTGTTTTGGACTTGCTGTTTTTTTCAGTTTTGGGTAAAAAGTCATAGCATCATCACGTTGAAGATACGGTTTTTTGCACTTTCAACGAAAATGGAGCAAGTTTACCCCCTCCCGTAGATTACCCTCAATACAAGGATAACGCTTCTTCCGAATCATTCTGCTTGATTCCCCTTTTAGGCTATTCACTAAAACAGAAACCGACAATTTTGGCGGATAGGTTACCTATATTAAAGTATGAAGCTCTTGCAAGCATACAAATTCCGGATTGAACCAAACGGGGAACAACAACGGCTCATGCGACGAATCGCTGGGTCGTGCCGTTACGTCTGGAACAAAGCACTTGCAATTCAGACAGCGAACCACGAAGCAGGAATACAACATACCAACCACTTCGGTATGAACGGTTGGCTCCCTGTCTGGAAAAAAGAAAAAGATATGCTATGGCTCAAAGAATCCCCTGCACAACTCTTGCAATCAGTACTCAAAGATTTAGACTGTTCGTATAAGAACTTTTTCGAGAAACGAGCAGCGTATCCAAAGTTTAAAAAGAAAAGCTCCAATAACAGTTTCCGGTTTCCGCAAGGATTTAAGCTTGATGCAGTCAACAGCCGCATCAAGTTCCCAAAACTGGGATGGATTCGATATCGGAAAAGCCGTGAGGTTGATGGGGTAATCAAAAACATCACCATTTCCTGTG
>CAIXCO010000012.1 GCA_903917955.1 uncultured Chlorobiaceae bacterium
TCGCCATCCTTATCGGTCACTTCATAGCCCAGGCTTAGCGCCTTGATGTTCGTGCCATTGGCATCCGCATGATCAATCGGCCCCCGCAGGGTAAAGTTGTATTGAGGGTTGTTTGTGTCAACGTCAGTAATGACAACGGTAAAGATCGTATTTGCCGCAGGATTGTCGCCAGTGTATGCGGTCAGCGTTTTGCCGTCAGGGGAAAGATAGTAGTTGACGGTGAGGCCGTTTGAGGTCAGTCCGCTCGCGCTTCCGGTTCCAATGGTGAATCTGGTGCTGATGATCTCATCGGCAGAAACTATCACTCCGAGTGAACCCTCAACAATCAGCCCGCTGGGAAATGGGCTTGTGCCGTCAGGCAAGTCATTTTCGTTGACACTGAAGGAGGTTGGAGTGGTGGCTGGAATGGTATCAAGCACATCAATAACAATCGTGGCTGATACCTTATCGCCGTCAACATCAGAAATGGTATACTGCACCCTGTCGCGCAAAATGTTATCAGCTCCATGAATTTCTGCAGGATCACTGATGTAACTCCATTTTCCGTCACTGCTGATCGTGAGGGTACCATAGAGTGTATCGACAGTTATTGAGCCCGAGAGTGGAACAGGAGTGGAAACAGGAACGCCATCCCCTTCGCGCAGAAAGGTAATGGAGGCAACCCTTGAGGGCCCGTTTCCGTCAATATCGTTATCCAGCACATTTCCGGTTACACTGTTTCCGCCTTCAATAACGACACTGATATCATCCAGCGCTTTTGGTAGATAATTCAGGTGCCGTTCATTTCCCAGGCTCCTTATAACATTTCTTGGCTCATCTGCAGGGAGTTCATCATAAAAAACAAGTGGAGAGAGCTGCATTGCTATGCGTTCATCTATCGTCGCCCGGCCATCAAGCAAGAGTTCGTAATTTTTCGAGCGGAATCGACTGGTCGAATTATATTTGCCGGTAAATGACCATAATTGATAGGGTGGAGTAGTGACTGATTCCTCGACACGCTCGACACTGATAAATCCATGAAGGGTCTGCTGGCCACTTTGAGCAGAGCCTTCATGATTGTTTTGCTGCGCAGAGGGTGGTGGCGGAGGTACTGCAGGAGGTCCCGTGGGTGACCCCTCTGTCGCGGCTATCAATCCCCTCAAATCGAGGCTGAAGGTATGTTCACCACTTTTAAACAGATCGCTACTCAGCGTAACTTCCTTGTTTTCTGTAACTTTCAGATCAGCATCGTTCGCTCCCCGAAGCACAACAAATGCTCCCGTTTTTGAAAGAATAACTTCGCCTTCATGTACCGAATCACCTTTCAGAAGAAGACGACTGCGTCCATCTTCAGCTACGGCCCGCACTTCTCCTGCGATATCAGTAACCGTTGCCAGTGGAGATCTTGTTTGGTTGCTCATTTTTTTATCCGTATTAGACGATTATTAACAAACAACAAAGCGTGTACACCACAGCGTTTTTATTGACGCAATCCAATACCGCAACCTTGTCGTATATAATATTTGTATAAAAAACGACATCCATATATATGTAGTTCCTTTCGTTCTTCATTTTTTTTGTATTGGGTGACTTATAACGTTCACCAAGGCTCAGTAAAGAAATTGGTGTTAAAGTGCCTGTCTTTCGGGGTTACGGAAAGAAGAGTATTCGAGTATATTACTTCGCCGCTGGCAGCCTTTGTTTTGCAAAAAAAATAAAAGATGCTAATGTGAAGTATTTTATGTTTGTTTTGGCTGTTACTTTTTTGTTATTATAGTGTATTTATATGATTTTAAAAAGAAGGTTACGCATTGCTGGTTGCCGGAATTTGTCAGAACTGCGTCGAAATGAGATAGCGGGAGATCGTTTGTGCCATTTTGTGGTGGAACTTTGTTTGCTCTTGTTTTTTCTGGCTGGCAGGCAACGTTCGATTATGTTTGGGTAGGCCTAACCCGCGCAAATCAAAAAGATTTAACCTGTGGATCATTGTGCAACACCCTGTCAGTGGAGAAGAAATTTGGTGCTGAAGAAAGTTTTGCTTCCTTGGAAAGTATATTCATCATAAATCCGTACGTCGTGGCGGATCAATTGAAACAGGAAACAGGGCTAACAGGAGATTTTGATGATGCCATATATGCACAGGGAGTCACACAGGGCAGAGCGTATCGGCTGGCTTCGTGCTGCCGTGCTTGGTGCCAATGACGGGACAATTTCAATAGCAAGTCTCGTTATTGGTGTAGCCGCTGCCGGTGCTCCCCAGAGTACGGTTTTGTTAACTGGTGTCGCTGGTCTGGTTGCCGGTGCCATGTCGATGGCGGCGGGAGAGTATGTATCGGTTCAGTCGCAAGCAGATACGGAACATGCGGACATTGAGAGGGAAAAACGTGAACTGGAAACAGATCCGGAGCACGAACTGGAGGAGCTGACCTCCATTTATGCTGGCAGGGGACTTGATCAACCGCTGGCACGGCTCGTAGCAGAAGCGCTTATGGCGAAAGATGCCCTTGGAGCACATGTTCGTGATGAACTTGGCATTACGGAGACCTTGCGGGCGCGGCCAATCCAGGCAGCATTTGCTTCCGCAATCTCTTTTGTTGCAGGCGCGGTTATTCCGATTTTGGCGGTGTTACTGGCGCCTTCAGGCAGGATTGTTGAACTCTCATCCGCGACAGCACTCGCGACCTTGGTGTTTCTTGGGGGCACGGCAGCTTATGCTGGCGGCGCATCTCTTGTCAAGGGCGCAATTCGTGTCGCCTTCTGGGGAGCACTCGCAATGGGGCTCACGGCAGGAGTCGGCAAGCTTTTTGGCACTGTGGTATAGCATGATACGATACAACATCCTTCCGCTCTGGCTTGTTGCTCCTTTTGTGACGCTTCTTTTGATGATTGCCATAGGCGCGTCCATGATTATGATTCGATTATTCGCATATTGAAAAATGAAACTATCAAAACGCATAAAAGAGAGCAGAAAGCGCAGGGTCCGGTTATTTTTTTACAGTATTCTGAGGCGACACCGATATTTTCGAGGAACCTCCCAGCAGTTTTTTAAACTTACCCTCGATTATCTGCTTGTTCAGCTCAATCTTAATCAGGATATCCCATTTCTTTTTGTAGCGGCATGTGTAGGCCTTTTGACAGGTTATGTCGCTGTTGTGTTTCATGATTCCATTGTGACAATTAGTACCTTGAGCTTTACTGGCCTTCGTTCATTTGGGAAAACAACGTTCATCGACAACTACTGGAAGGTTTTGCTTCCCTTTATTCCTGCCTTTGGCGGTTTGCTCGTGGGTCTCTACAACGCTTTTGTCGTGAAAGCCAGGCCTGGTCATGTTCTTGCATCGGTTATTAAAGCTGTTGCCTAAAATGACGGTGTTATTGGCCGCAAAATTTGGTTTCATAAAAGTGTAACGTCGGTATTAAGTTCGCCAAACAAGACCCGAACTCTGCTTGGTTGCGGGGCGGCGGCAGGTCTTGCCGCTGTTTTTAATGCACCTATTGGCGGTGTCATGTTTGCTGTTGAAGTGCTGCTCGGTGATTTCAGTGTTAAAACATTCAGTCCCATTGTCATTGCGGCTGTCATCGGCACGGTACTTTCAAGAAGTTTTCTTGGGAACTCTCCCACTTTTCAGGTTCCTGAATATGCTCTTGTGTCGAATACAGAGCTTCTCTTTTATTGTGTACTGGGAATTCTTGCAGGTCTTTCAGCAGTAATGTTCATCAAGACCTATTACGCTATTGAGGAGTGGTTTGGAAGGATAGAAAAACGATGGAAGATGCCTGTATGGGCCATGCCTGCTATCGGCGGGCTTATGAGCGGTGTTATCTGTATTTTGTTTCCCGGCCTGTATGGATTTACCTATGAAGCAATAAATAATGCCGTTCACGGAAATGAAAGCTGGAGAAACATGATCGGCATTTATCTTTTCAAACCGGTTGTTGCCGGTCTCAGTATTGGTTCCGGTGGATCAGGTGGCATGTTTGCGCCTGCCATGAAAATGGGAGCCATGCTCGGAGGAATGTTTGGCAAAATTGTCCATCTCCTCTTCCCTTCCATAACTGCGACTTCGGGGGCCTACGCTCTTGTCGGTATGGGTGCATTGACGGCAGGAGTCATGAGAGCCCCTCTGACCGTTATTCTTATCCTTTTTGAAGTGACTGGTCAATACGAGATTGTGCTGCCCATCATGTTTGCCTCTGTTACCTCATCGCTTATTGCTCGTCTTGCCTACCGTCACAGTATGGAGAGCTATGTCCTTGAAAAGGAAGGTGTCAGGCTGGGGTTTGGTATTGCACTTTCTGTTGCCGAGAATATTAGCATTTTTGATGTCATGAAAACAGACTACGTGAATTTTAACAATTCGGAGAGCGCAACAAGCATGATTGATGTTTTTTTTAATACCCCTGAATCAACTTTTCTTGTGGTTGATAACAAGGGAATATTTTCAGGCATCATCAGCCTCAATGAGATGAGAATGCTACTCAGGGAAGACTATTTGGTTGGATTAATTGCCGAAGACATTACAAAAAAGAATGTTCCAGTTCTTTATGACACCTCGAAACTTGACGAGGCACTCAAGCTTCTTGAAATTTCAGACTATGACAATGCTGCCTGTTCTTGATTCAAAAAGCAGTCAACTGCTTGGTTTCGTCCGTCAGGAAGAGGCTTTTGCCTATTATCGCAAGCCGCTCAATCTTTATGGTTCTGATTAGCATGAAAGTCAGAAATCATTATTTAAAAATAAGTTAATTCAATCTTGCGTTTTAAAAAAAGAGCTTTTATGAAGCAGTCAAGAAGGTATTTACTCTCAATCGTATTTTGGTTTACCGTTATTTTCATTACATCCATAAGTCTGCCACTTCATGCTGCTGAACGTTCAGAGGGGGTAATGGGTCTCACACTTTTTGCCGTTCAGGCATCAAACCAACTTCCGCCATTGTGGCTTATAGCTCCTTTTGCGACACTTTTGCTCATGATAGCGACAGGGCCGCTTTTGTTCCATCGCTTCTGGGAGCGCAACTATCCAGCGGTTTCGGTTGGCCTTGGTGTTGTTGTTGCAGGTTACTATGGAATCGTCATGGAAAGCGGACTGCATGTTCTGGAGCATACCCTTGAAGAGTACCTCTCTTTTCTTGCCCTGATCTCATCTCTTTTTGTGGTTTCCGGCGGAATACTTATCAAAATTGAGCGAAGAGGAACTCCTTTGGTAAATACGTTGCTCCTTTTTATCGGGGCACTGGCTTCAAATCTGGTCGGAACAACCGGTGCATCTATGCTTCTTATAAGGCCATATATGCGCATCAATGAAGGTCGGCTAAAAGCCTTTCATATTGTCTTCTTTATTTTCATTGTAAGCAATATAGGAGGCGCACTTACTCCAATCGGCGACCCCCCGTTGTTTCTTGGCTTTTTAAAAGGTGTACCATTTTTCTGGGTATTACCTAAAGTATTGTTGCCGTGGATCATAACCGTTGCTGGACTTCTGCTCGTGTTTGTAATTTTTGATGCAAGGGCAGGAATTGGCGATGTAAAGGAATCCGGAGTAAAAGGTGGCGTGAGCATAACAGGAAGGAGAAATTTCTTTTTTCTCGGAGGGATTATTTTTGCAGTTTTTCTGGATCCTGCCGTGATAGAAGGGTTTCCGAGTCTTCAGGAGCTTTTTCGCCTGCCATTCGGCATCAGGGAAGTGATCATGTTTGTGATCGCTCTTCTTGCCTATAAATTTTCGAATCATGAGGCATTCAAGAGCAATGAGTTCAACTTTGAGCCCATAAAGGAGGTTGCCTTTCTTTTTATAGGTATTTTTGCCACCATGATTCCTGCACTGGCTCTTATTGGCGATTTTGCGAAATCAAATGCCAGTGAGTTCCCGGTATCCAGATTCTACTGGATGACAGGAGCCCTTTCAGGCGTACTTGATAATGCCCCAACTTACCTGAATTTCCTTGCCGGTGCGTTAGGGAAGTTTGGAATGAATATCGCTTCTCCCTCCGATGTGAGGATTTTTGCAGACGGGGTAGTCTCTCCGGTTCAGGGAGATCTCTCTTCGGATATTTACCTTGTGGCCATCTCGATTGCTGCGGTCTTTTTTGGGGCAATAACCTATATCGGTAACGCTCCGAATTTTATGGTAAAAAACATTGCCGCACAGGCAGATGTTGATGTTCCCGATTTTCTGGAATACATCTATAAATACTCGTTACCGATACTGCTCCCATTTTTTATTCTCTTATGGTTCCTGTTTTTTAACTACTGAGGGTAAACTGCAAATTAGTAATACTTGAAACCATGAAAAGTTTTATTGCCGCAATAAAGGCTGAAGAGAAGGGATTTGTGATAAAAAACTCTGTTTTTTTGCCTTTTCACTGTGAGATTATAACTATCTGGCTGGGAAAAGAGATGTCCCTGCTCTCAACACCAGATCTGATCACCGATCTGACTGATGCAGAGGTACTGGGTATCCGGGAGGGCGACTTCTACACTAATTTGGTGTTCAGGGAGAGGAGCGATCTTGCCAAAGAGTTGGGCCATCATAAAGGTCACGTCATTCTTCGAGCTGCTGAAAAAGGTGCGGATATTTTCCAGCCTGAAAACCTGCACTATATCCGGATTGGTTTTCATGATCATCAGAAAGAATTATCATTGGAACTTATCGATAATCCTCATGATCTTTAGCTGAGCTTTTGAAGTAGCCGCCTGCTGATTGCTACTTCAAAAGCTCAGGCCGATATTCGAAGTGCATCGTATCATAGTGATACCAGCGGCCGCCCCATATAAATCCGTGTTTTTCAAATATTTCAACAATCTCTGCCGGAATATGATTTCGATAGGGGTAACGTCCTTTGGAATCAGGCTTTGCCCATCTCCAATAATCGGAATGTTGTTGCGCAATATCGATGGCTGTTGCACTTCCATGCGCACTGAGCCGTTTTGTTCCTTCGATGACCCGGCAATTTACGGTACCGGCGGGAGGGAAGAGATAGCTGTCGTATTTCGTTGGCAACTGATCCAGTTCATGGGATACTTTGGCTAACTGCGCAGCCACGCCGTTAATGCAGGTCATCCTGATTTTCTTGCCCCACTTTTTTGGAAGCCAGACCACATCCACCAGTGTCCGCGCTGTTTCACCCTTTCGGCAGTCTCCATACATTTTTAGGAAAAATGGTTGATATCGTACCCTTCCCGGATCGATATTAATGCCGGGAGCGGTTGCCGACTTGCCAGGAATATAGGGCGCGTAGAACATATCCCTGATTGATGGTGCATTGAGCAGAGTTTCAAACTCTTTCCCTCTCTTGCCATCATCAAAGGGCATTCTCGTTCCGTCTTTCCAGATCAACTCATTGCCTTCGTGACCCGCAAGAAATTCCGGATAAGAGTTAATCATTCTCTCCATCAATGCATCGTCACTTGCTGCATAGGAAAGCGTCACTCTCGATACTGAAAAAATCGCAACAAGGCAGAACCTCGTGAGTATGTGCATAAGCATCGTTAATCTTTGAGAAAAAAAGTGACTCTCTACGGCCAATCAATACTTGAGAATTTTGATCTCAATATAGTCCCGGCCAGAGTCACGCCTCCATATTGTAATCTCGACTAATGGCTCTCCGTTAACGATTTCGTCCAGCACATCGCCACTCAGTGGGCTGTTTCTTACTAACGATTCCAGAGTTGCGCGATTTCGCTTTGAAACAAAGAAGCTATCGCTCTCATCTTCGGGATCAATGCGACCAAAAACATGAAAGTTTGCCCGGTCTTGCCGAATAATTGCTGCGGGAGATCTTAGACGCTCACCGTAGCTGTTAAAGTGATCCGAACGCCCGAGACGTGCAGCATAAGAGTCAACCAGGTTGTCAGCAAACGCAGGGGTCGGCTGAAACATGGCGAAAAGTGCAACCAAAAAATAAAGCTTTTTCATAATCGAATCTCCAACGTTTATTCTTTAAAAATAAAGAGATATCTCAATACGTTGCGCAAGATGATCCGGACGGGAACACTTGCCTGGGTGACTCTTTTTATAAGAGAGTGTTACCTTCGTCCCGCAGAAAAATGGAGCATTCTTTCTCTGATAAATCAGTTGCTGTAATTTACATATTTTTCCTCATTTATTTCTTGTGCGGTGGTTGATGATGATTGATTCAAAGCAATTGTTCCTTCATTCGCCTGACATCTCAGCATTCCGGTGGCTATGCTGCGCAGGTCATCCTCTGTAAAGCGAACCGGACGAGTATTGCAGGATTCGGTGTGTTAAAGAATGCCGCTTTCACGCGAGTGTTTTGTGGCATTGGTCATTTGAGGCTGTGACGTACCGATGGGCCTCCAGGGTACTGTTTGCTTTTCTTCCGGGGTGAAGAGTTCCAGTTCTGAAAGCGGCGTGTCAGGAGCCTCTTCGAGCGCCTTGACCAGAAGCTCAAGGGTAGAGTGCATGATGCTGCAAATCCATTCAGGATCAATTGATACGTCAATCTGTACCGTCAGGTCAAGTCCCTCACCAAAATCATCTATGGAGAGGCAGACTGGATAATTGCTCTCACCTTCTGTATGCCTGAGCAGTTCAACTCCTTCAAAGTGGAATGTCGCATCATTTTTTTTTGCTGTATGCCGATAGTTCAGCAGTGATGTGAAGAGCGGTATCGAAGCAGGAACAGCACTGCAGCGCTGAGCCATGCTGAGTGAGGCATATTCGTGACGTATGAGCGCAAGAAGGCGATGCTGGGTCAGTCGAAGAGTTTCGGCAACCGTTTGCGCATCGCATGTCAGGCGAAGGGGGAGCGTGTTGATGAAGATGCCGACTGCCCGCTCAACTCCGGCACCTCCATGCATGCGTCCTGTCAATACGGTTCCGAAAACAATATCCTTCTGATTGCAGCAGCGGGAAAGGAGGAGTGCCCAGGCAAGATGGCAGATGGCGGCTGGCGTCGCACTGAAGTGACGAGCTACTGCGCGAAGCTGGAGTGTTAGATCATTTGACAGTTCCCTGTGCGACTCCACAATTGTTGAACCGTCACCGTTTACATCAAGCAGTCCGAATGGAGCTGTAGGGTTGTTAATATCACCCAGCATTTCGCAAAAAAACGGTTCTGAGCTCCCCGATTTATTTCTTTCGTGTAATTGGGCAATGAAATTGCGGAAGGGTACTGGTGCCGGAAGGCGCTCGAATGTGCCATCAATATGTGCAGTTATTTCATCAAGCATCACCATCAGCGTCGTGTAATCCATTATCAGATGGTGAGAGACAAGAAGCATCAGCCAGCGCTCACCATCCTGTGCAAGTGCTATCCGAAGCAAGGGCGGACGTGCCAGATCAAGACGGTTCTGGCGCGGAAAAGCGTTCATCAACTGATCGGCAATCAATCCATTATTTTCATGGAAATCCAGTTGTTCAACCATCAGCGCGCCATGACGCCAGACAACCTGAACCGGTTCCGGCAAGGGGCCCCATACAATTGATGTCCTGAGCATGTCATGGCGCTCAATAACAGACCGCAGGGCAGCAGTAAATATATCGGCACGAGCAAGACTGTCTACTGCAAAAAGATGACGACTCATGTAGGAGTCACCATTTTTTTGCAGCCTGGAATGAAAGTACATGCCTTCCTGGAGCGGTGTCAGGGGATAGATATCCTGTATGTTGCCGGCTCCGCCTTCAACAGTTGTCAGAATGTGATCGATCTCTGCCTGTGAAAGGTGAATCAGGGGAAGAAGATCAGGAGTTATTCTGTTCGTGCCTGGAAGAATACTGTTGACAGGAATTGGAAGAAGCGGTTCGCTGCAATGGCCGGATGAACGGATTCGTTCTGCAAGTTCAACGGGTGTTGGAGCTTCAAAGAGCCAGCGGACTGGAATGCTGATGCCTGCCGCATCGAGGAGAATGGCCGTGAATCTGGCGGCAGAGAGTGACTCTCCGCCCAGCTCGAAAAAGTTGTCATGGATGCCGCAGTTTTTCTGATGCAGCGCCTTGGCCCAGAGGTCGACCAGAAGTTCTTCCATATCATCGTGCGGGGACGCGGCGGAATTATTGGCTGGCATGTCGTCCGGTTCGGGAAGTGATTTTCTGTCGACTTTGCCGTTGGCGGTCAGCGGCATTGATTCCAGAAAAACAAAAGCTGAGGGTAGCATGTAATCAGGAAGCGTGCCTTTGAGGAAGCTCCGGATCTCAGCGATCGTGGGCCGCTGCAAGTGAGATGTCACAAGGTAGGCTGTAAGTTGTTGCTGACTGGACGCATCTCTTCGGGCAATGACCACGGCCGAGTAAATGGATGGATGGGCAGTGAGTGCCGATTCTATTTCACCGGGTTCAATGCGAAATCCGCGGATTTTGACCTGATGGTCGAGACGACCGAGAAACTCAAGGTTGCCGTCCGCCCGATATCGGACGAGGTCGCCGCTTTTATAGAGCCGGGCACCGGGCTCAATGGAAAACGGATCGGGAATGAACTTTTCAGCCGTAAGTTCGGGACGGTTCAGATATCCTCTTGCCAGACCGATGCCGCCGATATGGAGTTCTCCAGTTTTGCCTGTCGGGGTCGGGTGCAGATTTCGGTCAAGCACGTAGAGCCTTGTGTTTGCTATGGGTTTGCCGACGGGAAGAGGCTCGTCAGTCAGGATGTCGGCGTGGCTGCACTCAGCAATGGTGGCGCAGACCGTTGTTTCGGTCGGACCATAGGCGTTGAAGAATCGTTGTCCTTTCGACCAGAAGGAGGCCAGAGCCGGGGGGCATGGTTCGCCGGCTACGACAAGCACCTCCAGGGCTGGCAAAGGTTTGCGGGGCAGGAGGGCAAGAGCTGTCGGCGGCAGGGTCAGATGGGTGATGGCCGCTTCATCAAGATAGTTAAGCAACGATGGCCCTGGAAAGCGTTGTTCTTCATCCGGGAGATGCAGTTCGGCCCCGGAACAAAGTGCCATTGCGATCTCTGAAACTGATGCGTCGAAGCTGAAGGAGGCAAACTGGAGCACCCTGCTTCTTGAGGTCAGGCCGAAGGCGGAGATCTGGGCCAGTACCATATTGCTCAGCCCGCGATGTGTAATTGCGACCCCTTTTGGAACACCGGTTGAGCCTGAAGTGTAGATGATGTAGGCGAGCTGTTGCTGGCTGAGGGCAAGATCGGGATTATGTTTCGCTTGTGATGCGATAGATGTCTGACAGGAATCAATGCAAAGGGTATGTGCTGTGGTAAACGGCAGTTGTTTGAGCAGTGATTGGCGTGTGATGAGCAGTTTGGCTCCGGAATCTTCAAGCATGAAGGCGAGACGTTCGGCAGGATAGGAGGGATCAAGGGGCAGATAGCATCCACCGGCCTTGAGTACGGCTATCATAGCGACAATCATCTCCGGAGAGCGATCCAGCGCAATGGCGATCGGGGCATCACTCTGCCCATAGAGTGCAATCATGGCGTGTGCCAACTGATTGGCCCTTGTGTTGAGATCAGCGTAACAGAGCCTCACGTTCTGAAAAACCAGAGCCGTAGCCTCCGCGCTTCCGGTTGCTTGAGATTCGAAGAGTTGATGGAGTAATTTTTCCGGCCTAGGCCCTTCTGTAGCGTTCCAGTTGATGAGTAACTGTTCTTTTTCAGCAGGCGGCAGCATATCAAGAGTGCTTATCCGCTCTTCCGGGTTGGCAAGTACTGCGTCAATTAACTGCAATAGTCGAGCCTGTATGCACTCTATTTCAGGCGCATCAAAATAGGCTTTGTTGTAGCCTAAATCAAACTGGATCTCCTCGTTTTCGGAGAAATCAAGCATATATATGACGAGAGGAATCTGTTCAAAATCATGAATATTCCAGATTGTTTCACCGACGGGAATAGATCCGAAACTGAACGAATAGTCCTCTTTTTCCAGAGAAAAGCCGAGGTCAAACACTCTTTTTCTGCCTTTCTGTAACACTCCTGACAGACGATTGATCTCGCTTAACGGGAGGCGTTGATGGCGATAGCTTTGCCGCAAGGTTCTTGAGACAGCCTTGATCAGTTCGGTAAAGCTGATCTCATTGCCATAGCTGAATCGTTCAGGAATAATACGGACAAACAGTCCTATGGTTTTTTTGAACCCAGGTGAGTTTCTGTTCAGTACCGGTAATCCGATGACACACTCATCCTGTTCCTGGGCCCTGGTGAAGTAGACATAGAGAATACCGATCATCACGTGGACGAGGGATACGGAGTGCAATTCGGCCACCCTCTCAAGTCGTTCATAGTGTTTGCGGGGAAGATGTCCGATGAGAACCCCTCCAGGAACGGCTTCCGTGCTCCCGCTGTATCTGCTTCGAGCAGAAAAGAGGGGTGCGGGCAGCGGCGTAAATTTTTTCCGCCAGTATTGCCGGTGATCTTCAAGCTTGTCCGGGTCAGGGGTCGAGGCATCGTGACGGAGGAAGTCACAGTATGAAATCTCCGGTCTGAAGGGGAGTGGCTGGCCGTTTAAAAGGGCGTTGTAATGTGCTGCAACGCGATGGGCAACAAGATTCATGGCCCGACCATCAATAGCGATATGGTGATAGAGGTGCGCCCAGAAATAGCGATGTTCCGAAAGTTTATAAAGGCTGTTTCGGAAAAGGGGCTTTTCTAAAATCCGGAACGGTTGGTTGTGGATGTTCCTTATGCACCGGAGAGCGTATTGCTGCGGGTCGCGTTCAATGGAACAATCAACAAGAGTGATGTTGACATTTTCCATGTCGGGAAATGACTGGAAAGGGATGCTGTCCCGCTCGGTCAATACCATGCGCATCGCATCATTTTCCTTTATGAGCAGCGTGAATGCCTGTCTGAAAAGATGCAGGTCGAGCTTTCCATTGATCTCGCAATAGCATCCAACGTTGTAAAGCGGTGTATCTGGAAACAGGAAGTGGTCGAACCAGATTTCACGCTGAACCGATGAGAGCGGATAAAGCTGAGGTGTCCGCTCAAGTGGATTATTCATGGCTTTTCACTCCCGGAACCAGCCGCTGCTGAATTTTCGATGCAGAGATGGCGGGCTAATTGAATGAAATAGGATAGCCATCGTTCGATGGTCAGCGGATCAAGAATATCGGTATCGTATTCTATCATCAGCTCGGTTTTTTCTTCCTGGTCAACATAAAAGAGGAGCAAATCATGCTTGGCAGTTTTTGTATAAATTACCTCTTCAAGTGAACGGGCAAAAGAGGCACTGATATCCGGAGCCGGAGGAAAAATGAGTGCCGTGTTGAGCGGCTCAAACCGCTGGTACTCAAAGACCACATTGATAAGAGGCTGCCGGTTTCCGGCACGTTTTGGCGCCAGATCTCGAATCAGGCAGTCGAAGGGATAATCACGATGCTTGAGGGCTTCCATAAGCGTTTTGTGAACAAGGTTCAAAAGGCTGTCAAACTCAATCTCCTGATCAAGTTTGACGCGGATGGGCAAAACATTGACAAAAAACCCGATCAGACCTTCCAGTTCAGCGCGGTCGCGTCCTGCAACACCCATTCCGATGACCATTTCGCTCTGGCGGGTCAGGCGAAAGAGAAGGGCGGAAAAAAGGGTCAGCCCAAGTGCAGCCATGCTCACGCCGTTGTGCAGTGCAATCTGCTGAAGTGCCTTGGCGGTCTCCTGCGGCAGCTCTTTTTTTAAGATGGCACCCTTGTTCGTAGGGATATCAGGCAACGGTCGATCACAGGGAAGTTCAATCTGTCCAGGAGCACCCTCCAGGGTGTTTTTCCACCAGCTTGCTCTCTCTGACCAGTCTCGGGTTCGCTGCCAAAGCGCATAATCGCGAACGGTGATCGGCAACGGGGGAAATTCTGCCCTTGTTCCATTCGCTGCAGCGGAATACGACTGCTGCAATTCACGTAAAAAAACACGTGATGACCAGCCGTCATTAACGATGTGGTGTGTTATGATGAGAATGAGTGTCTGCTCTTTTGAAATGCGTATCACTCTGACGCGCAGCAGAGGAGGTTTATTGAGATTGAAGGGTTGCGAAACCTCCTTTTCCGTCAATCGGAGCGCTTCGACTGACGGGTTGGCATACATGCTCAGATCATCTTCATGCCATCCGATGGTTATTGCTTCAACAGGTTCGATTTGACGAACAATTATGCCATCTCGTTCTTCGAATCCGGTACGAAGAGATTCATGACGCTCAACAAGCACCAGAAGTGCCTCATGAAGCGTTTCGGCATTAAAATCGGTTCCTGCACGGAAAAAGAAGGTCATGTTGTAGGCAGCAGAAGTCGCATCAAGAGTGTTTACCAGATAGAGCCGCTCTTCAGCGTGGCTTGCAAAAGGAAATGCGGTTTTCGGAGCGCGTGGTATGCTGAACTCTGCGGTATCATTGTGTTTGCCGGCCTCAATGCATGAGGCAAGCCCGGCGACGGTGGGAGTGGCAAAAAAGTCGTTGATGGTGAGCCGGATGCCGGAACGCTGGGCGATACGGTTGATGGCCTTGATGATGATGAGGCTGTGACCGCCAAGGTCAAGAAAACTTATGTTGCGATCTTCTACAGGACGTTGGAAGATTTCGGAAAAAACCTCGGCAACCATCTTTTCGGTTTCGCTTGAAGGTAATCCTCCGGACGAGGTATTACTGTCGGATATGATCTCTCCGTTATCCGCGTCCAGATTGAGCTGGATGCGGTCAAGTTTGCCATTGGAATTGACTGGCAGGTGAGTGAGCCTGATGAAACGGGCAGGCACCATATAGGATGGAATGCGATGCATAAGCCAGGAACGAAGTTTGGTAGCCACAAGTGTTTCATCCCTCGGAAGTAAACAGGCAATGAGTTCACCTGCTTCCTGTCGAAAGAGAACCGCAGCTCCGGCTACTGACGGGTGTTGTAAAAGTGCCTCTTCAATTTCACCCGGCTCGATACGGAAGCCTCTGAGTTTGATTTGACCATCCTTGCGTCCTGCGAATTCAAGAACACCGTCCCGCCTCCATCGTCCCAGATCGCCGGTTCGATAGTAATAGATACCATCCTCTCCGTAAAAAAATCTCTCAACCGTCAGCTCCGGACGGTTCAAATAGCCATCGGCAACCCCTTCACCGCCGGTTACAATTTCACCCCATATACCGATCGGGACTTTCTGATCGTTTTTGTCGAGTACTCGTACTATGGTTTGAGGGAGAGGACGGCCGATAGGTAAACTCTCTTTTTTTAGATCTTCATGACAGACTTTATGGACAGTTGTAAATGTTGTGTTTTCAGTTGGGCCGTAACCATTGAAAAATGCAGTTTCAGGAGAGGCTTTCATGACTCGGCGCATAAGCTCCGCACTCATGGCCTCTCCGCCGGCGATGACCGCCCTTAGGGTGGAAAAACTTTCAGGAACTACTTCTGCCTGCCGGTGAAAGAGGCCGGTAGGCATTGCCAGGATGCTGATGTTCAGAAGCTTCAGCTTTTCTGCGAGAGTAGCCGGATCAAGAATGTCGTTACGATCAGCAATGAAGAGCTGGCTCCCGCTGAGAAGCGCGCCCCAGAGGTCATAGGTTGAAAGATCAAACGCAAAAGATGAAACCTGAAGGATGCGGTCGATTGGCTTGAATGTTATAGAGTTGTCATACATGACGAGGCGGATGATCGAGTGTTCGAATATCCTTACCCCTTTCGGTATACCTGTGGAGCCTGAGGTGTACATAAGATAGGCAAGCAGGTCGTCCCGACGGTTTGTTTCAGGAGGGGGGCTGCAGAGTAGAGCCATTTTTTCTGCATCAATGGTAACATATTTTATCTGCATCTCTCCCTCAGCGCCGTATCCTGCATCATCTATCAAGGCGGCTTCTGCCAATGCCTTGCGACCGGCTGCGTCAGCAATCACTACCCGGCACTGTGCATCAGCAAGAATCCATGCAATACGGCGCGGCGGATACGATGGATCAAGAGGCAGATAACA
>CAIXCO010000013.1 GCA_903917955.1 uncultured Chlorobiaceae bacterium
CTCAAACCATAAGCAGGTTGCCTCTTGTGTTGGTTTCAATTCAAAAATCCACAGTGTAGGCGGATTTATCTATTTATTAATTAGCATTATTGGGAGATGGTAATGGACAGCGAAATCATTGCTGCAATATTTGGAGCTATATTTGGGTTTATGCTTCCTTATCTTTCCAATATATGGGATCGAGTTACACGGGCTCGCCGCATTGTATCTGCTTTGAATCGTGAATTATCAGAAGTAACAGCAGAAATTGAGAGCAAGCTACAATGGATTGACAGGGACGTTACAGGACATCTCAAAGAAGTGGACAAAGACAGAATCATTGAGGCAAATGGAAAACAGCTTTATCTGGGGGAACGTGAGAAATTTACGGTTCCAAGAATTTATTGGAAGGCAAAGTATACCGAAATCGCAGAGGCAATCTCGGACAGTGACTTTTCAGACTTCTATGTAATGTATCGCTTGGTCGACAACTTTGAGCAAAAATTCCGTGAAATGAAATTGACGTTCGAAACTTCCTTGGGAAAAAAGGAGGAGATGGCTTTGGTGTGTTTTAATGACCTGAAGGCCATAGCAAAAGAGCTAAGAAAAAAGCAAACAAGCAGGTCAAGCGGACGCTCGTAAACTCAAGCCGCTTACCATTTCCGTTAAACTGCAAAAAAAGTGATGCCTGAGTTATGTCAGTTCAATAGCCTAAAAACTCGAAACATCACAGCCAGAAGCAGCACTTTCGGCTCGGGCTCGCAAACTGGCAAAACCGCGCGACCCAATCACCACACCTTCATCCATCTCCCGGTCATCCTCCGTAGGAGTCACTCACTTACTGTTGTCGGTGCCAGATGCACTCTGCCCCCAGAATGCTGGCTGCAAGAGCACCACCTCGTCAAACTCAAGCCCCTTTGGCCCGGTGCATGGTAGCTATGCGCACCAGCCTGGAATCGGGTTGGTCGCGCTCATCGGGGCGGTATCAACATTTTGGATGATTCCAAAAAAATATGAACAAGAGTCAACCATTCTTTGATTTCTCATAGGGCTCCCCGCCATGCCACCACAGCTCTTCTGACCATGCGCGAAGAGGGAACAGACTGATGTACCACTCTTCGGAAAATGCTTTTCTTTTATGCTATCAATTGTTGTATTATCGAAGAAAACACTCAACACAGTCAGTAGTTCACATACCAAGTACCTGTTCAGATGAAAAGAAAAACAGGATATAATCCAAAGCGTCGTTTCGATACTAATCTCAGTTCAGCATTGCTGGATCAAATTGCCCATAGTATTCGTTACGGTGGAAACCCGGAACATAAACGCAATCCCGGTGACTTTGGATTAACACCACCAGCACAACCAAGGCCGGATAAATCACTCTGTGATGATCTTGGTATCTTTTCAAAAATCGAAGCTGTACGACTTTTACAAGAGGGTGCCAGAAAAGGGATGGTCAGTCAAGTACGTCGTGAAGGTTTTCCGCAAAATATCTGGGCTGTCACTTCGGATGGTTCTCCGGTTGAGGCGCAACTTGAAAACGCCAGTTCAGGAATTTATCATGGATACCCAATGCCCGATACTGATCCCTTCGCCAGACAAGTTCTTTTGAAATGGAGGCGCATCAATGAGTAACGCATTTGCAATTGATTTTGAATGGCTTGAGCGCTACACGCCTGATGAAGCGGAGCGCTTTACCTTTGCTGATATTAAAATAACCGTTGGCGGAGTGGTCATTACGGAACTTGAAGATATCAATGCTAAAACTATCCGACCTGCCGCACGTCTCTCGGCTTATGCAATGGCGCTGTGGTTACTTGGAAATTGGTGGCGCCTTGTCCGTGAGCCAGAGCGTAACTTATCAGAATCCTGGGAGATGAGTCATCGGCTTGGCGCTATCGGTCAGGGGTTTCTCTGGCCCGACTTGAGCTTCAACAGTGATGGCTCCGCACTGCTGGTCAGGATGAATGCAACTCCCCCAGCCAGCCGACAAATGGTGCGATACCTGAATGGAATCTGCGAGTTTGTTTCGCTGGCGGCCTTCGAAGCCACAGTACTCTCTTTTGCTGATGCCGTGATTGACCGATTGCATTCCATGGGCTGCAAAACGAGCCTCCTGCAAGAACTCCGGGAGAATATCGTTGAAGAGCGCAGCAACCCATCATCCTTACAATGGCGAGAGATGGAGGCATTATTGGGTTATGACCCCGACGAAGCGCCTGAAGAGCTTATGGCTGCGCTGCTTGCCCGGGGAGAATTATCAGGTTACGACGCAGTGACAGAGGTGCTTGCTCAAAACACAACAGATTCGCCAGCAATTCTTGATACACTTTTCAGGAACGTTCAGGGCCATACTGAACCAATGTTTGTGACCGATACCCAAGCATTGAGAACAGAGACTGCCAGCATAGATTCCTCTCTGTTGCCATGGGAACGAGCGGCTGTAGCTGCCCGCGCTGCCAGAAAGTATTGGGCGCTGCCGGATGGACCCGTGAGCAACAAGCAGTTGATAGACCTCTTTTCACTTTCAAGCGATATTTTCACCAACAATCATCGGGCAAAAAGCCCCATGACGGTTGGTTTTCGTAATGGAGTGCCAGATCGTCTTGATATCTGCCTCAACACATCATATCCCACCAATCACCGTTTCGCACTTCTTCGTCTGGTGGGTGATCGCCTGTATGCACCGGATACTGACAAGTTTCAGCCAGTTACTACCGTTAAAACTGCCCGGCAGAAGTTTCAGCGAGCTTACGCTCAGGAATTTCTCTGCCCTTCCGATGCGCTGAAAGATTTTGTTGGTGAAGACTTCGGAGAAGAGACGCTGGATGAAGCGGCGCACTACTTCAACGTTTCAACAAGGCTGATAGAGACGACATTAGTGAACAAAGGCTTTATAGATCGAGGTAGTCTGTTCGATTGAGTCCCGTTTGATCGAAGTTCTACTCAGAGGCGGGCGATCAGCATGAAGCCATCAACTCCCTGATTGACGCCTTCCTCTGCATCGAACAACGGCCCCGCCACCCCCCTCAATACCTGATAACCGTCACCATATTTTTCGCTCTGGTCATGGCGACATACTGGAGCTGCTTGCTATTCTCTATGCGAGCCTCCTGCCCGAAAGATGCTGGCAGCAAGAGCACAACCTCATCAAAGATAATAACAATACTGATAATCAATATCCAGTCAAGCCCGCCATCCTCTTTTCAGGGAAAAGAATGCTGCAGGGCACATCCTGCTTGCCGATGGAGCTGAAGTATCGGACATGACACAGAGGTGTCCGATAACTTTTTAATGAACCAAGGCATATCTACGTCCCCGTTTATCATGGATTTTATCTGACCTCTCTCCTGAGTTCACACATGAGTCACCGTAACTGCATATAAAATAAAGGTCGGCCTAAAAATTTAGGCACTACAATGTCATAGTCCAACAAAAAACTATGCTATGAGGAACGGCACTGAATTGAGTTTTTCACCCATGACCTGA
>CAIXCO010000014.1 GCA_903917955.1 uncultured Chlorobiaceae bacterium
ACCCGGATTAATCGTGTTCTGGCCGGGCCAGTCATAAAGATGGTGAGAGTAATCATACCCGCTGCCTGAAAAAGCAGGATTCCATGTGTAGGTGATTGTAGGAATAAAAGTGTGACGCAACGCCTTCAGGCCAAGGGCACGATCAAGAAAACCAGTTTCAAGGATACCATAAAGCCTCGTACTTGCATCAACTGAAACAATGGCCGTTGAAAAATTCTCATTTCCCTCATCCGGATGCAGCGAATGAACAAAGGTCACTCCAGGATTGACATTAAAATGGCTGAACAGTGTAGATTGCATCCGTAATGGCAAAAGGATACTCGTACCGCTGTAACTGTCATCATAGCTTCCATTCGTGGGCTTTCTCCCCTGCAGGTTGAACCCTTGGGTAAAGAGGGCCTTTGAGCCGGGAGCAAATTCACGGTAGTAGCCCACCTCTGCGTTGAGAGTTGCCGAATATCCGGAAGAGGATGAAAAACTTGAAGAGGTAAACTCAGAGGCAAGAGAACCGCCAGTGGTTACAGAGACATCATCTCTCCAGTCATCACCGGAAAGAGCGGAACGAAAGGGATAGATGCGGTTCTGATAGTAGGATACACCGACACTCTGCGAGTCATAACGGGTGCTCAACTCTTCGGAACGACTGTAAAAAAGGGTCACAATACTGTTCTCATCGTTGAAGCTCTTTGCCAGAGTGGCACGGGCATTCGACTGCTGGGTCACCATGGATTCGGAATTGATGGAACTCAAATTGTAGCTACGCGGTGCACCCTGTAACTGGGCATTGACATCAAGGCGTGTAGAGGAGTCAAGAAGCTGATTGTGAACAATGTTGGCATTCCAGTCCGTATAGTCGGGATAGCGTTTGTATTCACCAGAAATTACGCCAGTAAAAAGAGTTGGCACCACATAGCGAAACCGTTCACCAAGGCGCCAACTGCCATTCAGTGAGAGATCACCCTCAAGGCGCAAATCCATGGAGTCGTTGATGGCCCAGAAATATCCGAGATTTGACAAAGAGTATCCCCGCTCACTGTCATTACCCAAGCTTGGCATGAGAAAACCGGACGATCGGGCATTACTCAAGGGAAAAACCATATAGGGCAGCGCAAGAAGCGGTATGGCAGGCAGACGTCTTGAAAAAATCTCCGGACGAACATACATGACCAGCGACGTCGCTGAAACTTTTTTGTCGGGAAAAACGGTCATCTTCGAACAAGTGAACCAGGTATGCGGCTCAGGATCATTGCAAGGCGTCAAGGTACCATCATTGATGGTCAACTCACCATTTTCAAGCCTTGTAACCCTTTCTCCGCTGAACAACATTTCCTTTGAAGAGGAGGATATATGGGAGGTCTCTCCCATTCCGCTCTTGAAATCGTAGGTCATCGTTTCAGCATTGAAACTTCCATCCCGATCGGTAAAGATGGCTGGCTCTGCGATTTTGCCGGAAGCCGCAACGGTACTGAAGGCATGAAGCTTCGAGGTATCAAGATCAATAACAATTTTTGGCGCCTTGATAGTGGTGCCCTCATGGTCAAGGGTCGCTTTTCCCCACAACTCCATGTTCCGTTTATCGAGATTGTAAATCACCGAATCACGGGCCACAAAGAAAATGGTACTTTTAAGCCCCCCCGCTTTGGAAAGCGAATCGGCACCCGCATCCTGTTTCAAGGGAAGCTTAGGGCTCCGCTCTTTTGGCATGTCGGCCGCATGAAGAACTTGCTGGGAAAGAAGAGGCAAGCCCGACATGAAGATGCAGAAAATGGCCAGAACCAATTTTTTTCGCTTGATAAACTTCAAGGCAGTAATGCTCCGCTAAGTATTATGATATTCTCTGATAAAAGCT
>CAIXCO010000015.1 GCA_903917955.1 uncultured Chlorobiaceae bacterium
CATTATTCCAGCCTATTGCCATGATGGCTTCAACCGCACGCGTGAGATTGCCGATGACCATATCATTCTTTTCGGCGACGCAGCCTCACTTGGCTCTCCGCTCACCTTCTGCGGCTTTGGCTCGATGGTACGCAACCTTCATCATCTTACCGCTGATCTTGACATGGCGCTGCTCGATAATAACCTCTCCAAAAAGCATCTTGAAACCATCAGCGCCTACGAACCCAATGTTGCTTCGATGGCCAATCTGATGAAGTACATGTGCTTCAATGCGGCCACTGATGAACCCAATTTTGTCAACGACCTGATGAACGAGGTGATGGTGGTGCTCGATGACCTTCCCCAGCACTACCGTCAGGCCATGTTCCGCGACGAAATGAAGATTGAGGAGCTCGCTGTGGTGATGCTTCGCGTTGCCTGGCGCTACCCCAGGGTGCTGACGGCCACCTGGGAGAAGCTCGGAGTACAGGGCTCTCTCAGCTTTTTCAAAAATCTTGCCGGATGGGCATTTTCAGCCGTTCGATAACCCTTTTTTTCAGCGATGACCGATAGTACAAGCGCCAGAGAGAGCATCACACAGCTTCGCATGGAGATTGAGCGCCACAACCATCTCTACTACATGGAGGCCAAGCCGGAACTCTCCGACTTTGAATTTGACCGCCTCCTTCAGCAACTCATCGCCCTTGAGCGGCAGTTCCCGGAATATCTCACACCCGACAGCCCCTCGCAGCGGGTGGGAGGAGCCATTACAAGGGCATTCCCCCCGGTGCAGCACCGTGAACCGATGCTCAGCCTATCCAATACCTACTCCACCCGGGAGGTTGAGGAGTTCTACAACCGCGTCAAAAAGCTTCTTTTGCTCGAAGGGGTAGAGGAGCAGGAGATGGTCGCCGAGCTGAAGTTTGACGGCGTTGCCATCAGCCTTCTCTATCGCGACGGCATTCTGGTGAGGGGAGCAACACGGGGTGACGGACGCCAGGGTGACGACATCACGGCAAACCTGCGCACCATTCCTTCAATTCCCCTTCGCCTGAACGCACTTGCAGAGAGTGACCAGCGGGAGGTTGAGGTGCGCGGCGAAGTCTTTATGCGCAAGGAGGATTTTGAGCGCATCAACGAAAGCCGTCCGGAGGAAGATCGCTTTGCCAACCCCCGCAATGCCACGGCCGGGAGCCTCAAACTGCAGGATTCAGCAGAAGTTGCCCGTCGCCGAATGTGCTTTGTCGCCTACTACCTCAAAGGGCTCAACAATGAAACGACCGCGCACTTTCGCCGTCTCGAACTGCTCAGCCAGCTCGGTTTCTTTACCGGCGACCATTACCGGCTTTGTGACGCCCTGCCGCAAATAAATGATTTTATTGCCCGGTGGTCAGAAGAGCGTTGGCAACTGCCTTATGAGACCGACGGCGTGGTGCTGAAACTCAACGATGTGCACTCTTGGGAAAAACTTGGTGCAACCGCCAAAAGCCCCCGCTGGGCCATCGCCTATAAATATCCGGCACAGCAGGCCAGAACTGTGCTGCATAACGTTATTTTTCAGGTTGGACGGCTCGGCACCATCACCCCGGTAGCCGAACTTGAGCCGGTGCTCATTGCCGGTTCAACCGTCTCTCGCTCAACCCTCCACAATTTTGATGAAATCGAGCGTCTTGGCCTCATGCTCCATGACCGGGTTATTATCGAAAAATCAGGCGAGGTAATTCCCAAAGTGGTGCGCACCATTCCGGAAGAGCGACCCGCCGATGCCGAGCCCATTATGCCGCCCACGAACTGCCCTTCCTGCCAGACGCCGCTCGTCAGGTTAGAGAACGAAGTCAGTTACTCCTGCCCGAATGAAGAGGAGTGCCCGGCCCAAATCAAGGGGCGGGTGCTTCACTTTGCCTCGCGCAACGCCATGGATATCCAGACCCTCGGCGACTCACTCGTTGAGCAGCTTGTGCAGAAAGAACTCATCAAGGGGCCTGCCGATCTCTATTTTCTTCAGGAGCAAGAGCTAGCAAAGCTTGATCGCATGGGGCCAAAGTCGGCACAGAACATCCAGCACGCTCTTGAAAAAAGTCGTGAAAAGAGCTACGAACAGCTTCTCTACGGCCTCGGTATCCGTCACGTCGGACGCGCTACCGCCCGCGAGCTTTCGCAAGCGTGCCCCTCCATTGAGACCCTCCAGCAGGCAACTGAAGAGCAGCTTGCAACCGTGCCCGATATCGGTCCCGTGGTTGCGAGAAGCATTATCGACTACTTTTCGAGGGGCTCATGGCCTGAGCTCTTCGAAAAACTGCGCGCAGCCAGCTTGCCACTCTCGGCCTCAGAACCAAAAGAGCAGGTCAACAGCAACTTTGATGGGCTGACGGTACTCTTTACCGGGGGCCTTGAGCGCTACGACCGCCAGAAAGCGGGAGAACTGGTGATGGAGCGCGGCGGCAGGGTAGTTGGGTCAGTCAGCAAAAAGACCGGCCTGGTTGTCGCTGGCAGTGATGCGGGCAGCAAGCTTCAGAAAGCACTCAAACTCGGCGTCCGGGTTATTACCGAGGATGAGTTTGAGGCAATGCTTTGATCCTGCGACCAAGCCCCTGGGAGCGCCAAGCTTCAGCTCGGCATAAAAATAATGCCAAGCTGGAGCTTGGCGCTCCCGGCTATTTTTTAGCGACGTAGAGAATCGAGGTCTCAAAGGTCATTGGGAAATAATCGGCCTTCTTGAAGCCGCTTCTTTTCAGGATGGCGGTAAACGTCTCAGCCTGCGGAAACTTTTCGACCGAGTGGGGCAGATAGTCGTAGGCAAAGGTGGACTTGCTGAACAATCCCGCAATTTTCGGCAGCACACGCTTGAAGTAGATCAGGTAGAGCTTTTTCATAATCGCATTGCGCGGTATCATCGGCTCAATAATGAGGGCATGGCCGCCCGGCTTCAGAACGCGGTAAAACTCCCGCATTCCCTCG
This sequence comes from uncultured Chlorobiaceae bacterium, assembly GCA_903917955.1. Taxonomy (GTDB): domain Bacteria; phylum Bacteroidota; class Chlorobiia; order Chlorobiales; family Chlorobiaceae; genus Chlorobium. The sequence continues at coordinate 2,938 of CAIXCO010000015.1, forward strand.
TTCAGGTTTTCAAAATTTCGCACCCCAAACCCGGCGCTCACCACATCAAAGCTCGCATTACCAAAGGGGAGCTTTTCGGCATACCCCTCAATAAAGGTGATCTGCGGATACTTTTTGCGCGCAAGCAGCAGCATTTCAGGCGAAAGGTCAAGAGCAGTGACTTTTGCACCAGCTATTTTAGCCATGGCATTCGCCAGGTCACCCGTGCCGGTTGCGACATCGAGAATCCGGGGAGTAGTATTTCTGCCGAGCAGCTCTTTTGCCCTGCTTGTCGCCTTTGCTCGCCAGTAATTGTCTATTCCAAGACTCAACAGATGATTCAAAAAATCGTAGGTCGGAGCAACCTCGTCAAACATGCTCTTGATCGAGGCTCTCGATTTTGTCTGATTCAGAGATTTTGCGCTCTCTTTGGCCAGATTGCCCGTCAGGTCAGCTTTTTTTGCCATAAACATCTTCCGGGTTAAACATGAGTGTATCACAAATCTCCATCGAGAGGTCGCTCGTTGCCTTGCGATAAAAGCAGGAGTGGTAGCCGACGTGGCAGGCACCGCCGGTCTGTGAAACTTTTAAAAGCAGAGTGTCGCCATCGCAGTCAATCAAAATATCGTGCACCACCTGCATGTTGCCCGACGATTCACCTTTCAGCCAAAGCTCTTTGCGGCTGCGGCTCCAGTAACAGGCTCTCTTTTTTTCGAGGGTCATTTCAAGACTCTCGCGGTTCATCCATGCCATCATTAAAACCTTTCCGGTTTCATGATCTTGCACAATCGCTGGAACAAGCCCTTTTTCATCGAACTTTACTGTTTCAAGAAAGCTTTTCTGGATATCTTGATTATCGCCCATTGATGGTGTAGATTAAGTGGTTTTTATCCCGGGCCCCCTTGTGCGGGAGGAGAGAAAAGAAAAATGTTTTTAAAGATTGATAAAATTATGGAAAAAACAAGATCGGAATGGATAAAAAGATCAAAACAGGTAACTTCCCAAAGCTGAATTCATACTAACCAAGGCCCAATGCAGCCCCTACAGAAATTTCTTCCAAAATATACCATCGCTCTTGCCCTGCTTTTTGTGGCCACGGTCATTTTTTTGATGACAAGGGGCAACACAGTCGATATCGAGGTTGCTCAGGTGACCAATGCCGAGCTGGTTCAGGCCATCTATGCCACAGGATTTGTTGAGGCCGATGCCGTGGCCAATCTCAGTGCTGAATCGTCAGGAACGGTCAGTTCCGTCGGCGCGCTCGAAGGGCAGCAGGTCACTGCCGGCCAAAAAATACTGCAATTCAGCAGCCCGCAGCCACAGCTCGCCCTTCGTGAAGCGAGGGCCGCCCTGGCCGAACAGCAGGCCCAGACGAGCGACAACAGGCGGCGCCGTGCCCGAAAGGAGAGCCTCTTCACCGAAGGGGCCATATCGCGTCAGGAACTCGATGAGGCCGAAAGAGTGAGCACCCAGGGCGAAGAGCTGCTCCAGCAGAAATCCCTCCAGTTGAAGATGCGTGAGGATGACCTGAAAAAGTTGACGGTGACGGCGCCCTTTGCAGGCATCCTTACCTTGCAGAGTGTCAAAGAGGGCGACTATGTTGTGGCCAACAGCCTTGTTGCACGCGTTGTCGATACCTCAAGCTACATGGTCACCGTTGAGGTTGATGAACTCGATATTCCCCGCATACGCAACGGCCAGGTGGCAACCGTCGCCTTTGATGCCTGGCCCGACAAGCGGCTCACGGCCGTTGTATCGCGTATCGTGCCCCAGACCGACCGGATAACGAAGACGTCAAAAATTTATCTGCGCCTCCAGCATCCTGCCTCCGACCTTCAGGCGGGCATGAGTGCAACCGCAAACATCATCTACAATATCAGGCAGAATGCCCTTCTGGTCAAAAAAAGCTCTATCGTTGAAGAAAACCGTCAGAGTTACGCCTGGAAAATTGAGCATGGCAAACTGAAAAAACAGCCTATTCGCACTGGAGCGAGTGACATGACCTTTGTTGAGGTGCTGCAAGGGCTTAAAAAAGGAGAGACCATTGCCCTTGTACCCGAAAAAGGGTTCCATGAGGGTATGCAGGTCAACATCATTTCTAAAAAGAAGAGCTGAGGTGAGTATGGGGCGTGCGGCTGTTTATATTGATGGAGCGAACCTTTTTTTTACGCAGCGTCATCTGGGGTGGCAGATTGATTTTTCACGTCTGATGGCCTTTTTCATCTCTGCCTATGCCTCAGTGCGGGCAAACTATTACGTCCCTGCATCTGAACCCATTTCTGACGAAAATGCGGCATTCACCCGGGTGCTGACGGCTCATGGCTATCGGATCACCTCAAAACCGGTCAAGAAGATTGTCAACAAAGAGACCGGAGTCATTGTCATGAAGGGTAATCTCGATGTTGAACTTGTTGTCGATGCCCTCAGTGCGGTCGATCAGTACGATACCTTTATACTCTTTAGTGGCGACAGTGATTTTCTCCCCCTGCTGAGGGCGTTGAAAGAGAGGGGCAAAGAGGTCGTGGTCTACTCTACCCAGGGGTTGAGTGCAAGGGAGTTGCTTGCTGAACCAGGTATCACCTATTGTGACCTGGCACTGCTTAAAGAGCGGATCGAACAGCCCAGGCCGGGCGACCCGCAGCGGGTTGGCGAATTGGCTGCGGGCCAGGATCCACTCTTTTCGCTTCCCTTGCCCGATGTTGGGACAATCTTCACCGGCAGTGTTCTGAAGGTCCAGTCTTATGGGATTTTTCTCAGCAACCCCTATCATGTCAAATGCCTTCTTCCCCTCGGTTTTCTCGGCATAAGCCGTCATATCGCCGACCTGACGGCCATTGTGCGCATGAACGATGTTTTTGATGTGGTGGTTTTTCACGTCAACTCTGCTCGTGATCCCGCCGAAATTACCGTCAAACTTGCCGACAAAAAGATGACGGAGGCTTTGACGTCGCGAATAGAGGGGCCTGTGTAGAACTATCGCTGAAGTCGGAGCGGAAGTTCAAGGCTGTTGGCTTCCAGCAGTTCCCTGTTACCGAGAATATCTCTGGTTAGGCCGTCAGCAACAATGCGACCCCGATTCATGATGCAGACTCTCTGGCAGGTATCCCAGACAAAGTCAAGGTCATGCGAGACCGTTATTTTTGTTATTCCAAGCCCGTTGACCAGATTGATCAGCTTTCTGCGGTTTTTCGGATCAAGATCAGCCGTGGGTTCATCCATCACAATCACCTCCGGCTGCATCACCAGTATTGAAGCAAAGGCCGCAAAGCGCTTTTCTCCCTGCGACAGGTGGGCGGGCGGTTTGTTTCGCAGCTCCCAGAGGTTCAGCTCCCGGAGCCACTCCTCTATCAGAGTGGCCATCATGGCTCGATCCATGCCAAGATTCTCGGGGCCGAAAGCAACATCATCATAGAGCCTTGCGGTAAAGAGCTGATCATCCGGGTTTTGAAAGAGCAGACCAACCACTCTATGGATTCTGTCAAGATTTTTTTTGCTCACGACGGTGCCGCCAATCGAAATGGAGCCCTCCTGCGGCAAAAAGTAGCCGTTCAGGTGGTTGACCAGCGTCGATTTACCGGCACCGTTTGCTCCAACAATACCCATTGAGCTCCCTTGGGCGATGGCCAGAGTGATTCTGTCGATGGCCCTTGTGCCATCAGGCCAGGAAAAGCTGATACCTTCAATAGAGATCATGCAGGTTACGAATTAAAAGATCAGGCGAAGTACAAGAAAGATGAGAGCCCAAAGAACGATTATTTTCCACTCCCCCAAGCTTATTTCCTCAACATTCCGCGTTGACATCTGCCCCTGGAATCCTCGGGCGGTCATAGTCCGGTAAAGCCTTTCTGCCCGGTTTACCGTTCGTAAAAGCAGCGATCCGATAAGCGACGCAGTGCAGGAAAACTCTTTTCCCCTGCTGCCAAACGACCGGAGATCCCTTGCTTTCTGCATCGAAAGGGCCTCCTCCTGCAGTACGGCACTGTAGCGGTAGAGCAGCATCAGTTGCGTGACCAGTACTTCCGGAACATGAAACGCTTCGAGGGCGCGGCAAATCCTGTAAAAGGGAATACAGAGGGTAATCGAGAGCAGACCAGCCAGAGATATTATGGTTTTAGCAACAATGACTGTTCCGGAAATCATACCTCCGCTGAGGGTTATTCCAAAGATTAGCATGACGGAGTTCCGGTCCAGCAAGAGGTTTCCGGACGCAATAACGAGCACGAAGGGAGAGATGAGCAAGAGTCGTTTCAGTATCAATCCAGCGGGGAGTTTTGCCGCGCTCATGAGAAAAAGTGGAAACGCTCCAAAAGCAAGTACTCCAGGAAGATTGAATTTTTGAATCGAAAGAAGAGAGAAAATAAACAAAGCAGTTACCAGAAGAGCAGAGCGGTCACTTCCGAGGAATGGAGACGCCTCGGTTGCAGTTCCTTGCTCCGCAAGATGATAACCAATGGAGGGTAACCGGGATTGTATCACAAGCGTTTTGGTTTTGTTCGTTTTCTGCCCAGCAAAAGACCGACGGTTCCGGCTGCAGCAAGGACAGAAAGACTGCCAAGAATACCTGACAAACTGGTGCCGAAATTGATAGATGATGGTGAACTTGTGTGGGATTGAGGGGCGGATTTGAAGCCGTAATCAGGGAGAAATGCGATTTTTTGTTGAAAACCTGCGAATGCCTCATGCAGAGGTTTTTTTGATGGTATGAACTCTTCTGAGCCCGATATTTTTGCTATCGACCATTCAAGTCCGTCGGGTTGCGAAGAGGTGAACCAGGAGAGTATCCCCCCAACCAGGAGTGCCAGAAGAGCAAACAGTGCAAAAGTAAAACGGCGATGAACGGCTGTTTTGGTGGGAACGAGCAGCGACGGCTCTGTTCTTACAATAAAAGTGAGCACACTCAAGGTAACCAGCCCCTCGACAATACCGATGGCAAGATGGATCGGCAGCAAGAAGAGCATAAATGTGCTGAACGGTAATTCTGTTATACCCGAGAGTACCGTTTCCAGAACAATGGACAATGCTCCTGTCAAAATACCTGCTATGGAGGCCGTCATGCAGCCAGCAGCAAGTTTTCCAGGAGATGCAGCATCTCCTGCAAGAACTCGATAGATAAAGGGGAATGCAACAAATGCGGGAAAAAATGCAAGGTTGAAAATATTGCATCCAAGAGCCAGAAGCCCACCATCGGCGAAAAAAAGGCATTGAATGATGAGCACCGAGGCAAGTGTTATAAATGCCCGGTATGGGCCAAGCAATACGGTCAGGAGAAGCCCTCCACCAAGGTGTCCGCTGGAACCTGTGCCCGGAATGCTGAAGTTGATCATCTGCGCGGCAAAAATAAATGCGCCAAGCACACCCATCAGCGGTGTTTTGCGGTTGTCGTTTTCTTCGGTAATTTTTTTTGCAGAATAGCCGATGAGTGCACCGCTTATAATCCAGAATGCGCCGCCGACAACCGGTGACAAGAGTGCGTCAGCCATGTGCATATCTGCTTTCTCCCGAAAGATTTGCCCCCGTTGTTCTCTTCTTCGTGTTACTAAATTAATTATTGTAACACGAAAAGCAAAATCATCTTTTGGCATCGTTAGCTCTGGATCCATTTATGAACCTGCACCCGGGAACGCCGAGCCTCAGCTCGGCTTCTTTTTTTCTGCCAAGGCAGCGAAAACCCCTTTTCACGGTATTCGGGGTGAAACGGTAATTTTTGCATTGTGAATGTCTATTGTTTACCTTACCACAAAACAAAGCATTTATGCACAAATACAGCGCGATACCATTTTTTTCTCGATTTGTTCTTCTGATCCTGCTGACAGCCTCGATTAATGTCGAGTTCTATGGTGTTACGCAAAACCGGGAGCCATTTTCCACTGTATCTGCAATGCATACCAGCAAAAAAACTGCTCATGAACACCATAAACATTCCGCAGAATGTTATACCTGTTGTAATTGCTTGTGTTCTGTACTTCTTTCAGTCCAATCGATCAAGCTTGATTATAACCCTGTAATCACCAATTTCTGCTCTTTTAAGCCCATCACCAATCTACCCGAAATAATTCTTTCCAGGTTTATTCCTCCTCGAACTTTAGCCTGACAGCGTAAGTCTGCCTGGTTACATCATAGTTTTGTTCTGTTATTCCGTTGTTTTCCACTTCGGGCTATCGGGATGTCACGATAAAAACGTCATAAACGAGTCTATTCTTATGGGGAAAAATATATGTGCACAGGGAGTGTTACTTCTTGTGGCGGGATTGGTGTGTATGTTATGGTCGGTTCCGGTATGGGCTGCAGAGCCTGCACTCACACTATCCGGGCTGATTGAGTATTCGCTCCAACATAATGGTGACCTCCGGTCATTTCGTGAAGAGAAAGGAATCTTTGATGCTGGCAAGGTCAAAGCGGGGCTTTTACCAAATCCTGCGCTTGAATTTGAAGCCGGTACGGGCGCTTTGACCGGGAGCAGTGCCGAAAGCACGCTCTCGGTCGGGATTTCACAGGAATTATTACTGGCAGGCAAACGGAGTAAGCGACTGGCCGTTGCCGAACGTGAACTGGATATGTACAGATACAAGCTTGCGGAGAGAGAGCGGCTGGTTTGTGAAGAGGTTTCAACACTCTTCTATGATGTCATGCTTGCTGAACAACGACTTGCTTTGGCCGACCGATCCATCGCGCTTAACCGGGATCTTCTGGAAGTATCAAAAGCACGTTTGGCGGCAGGCGATATTCCAGAACTGGAGATGAATCTGGTCAAAGTTGAACTGGCACGGAGTGAAGCATCGATAATTGATGTCGCAACAACGCTCAATCAGAGTCAGCAGAAGCTGGCGACAAGTACAGGCCTTCCGGTTGGGGAGCTAAACGCAATATCAGGAACATTTTATTCCGCAACACCGCGCTCAAAAGCACTGGCAGACCTTAAACAACTGGCACTGGCACAGCGTCCGGACATAAAGGTACTTGAGGCTGAAAGAGGAAGAGGTCAAGCAGCTCTCCGCCTTGCCCGGGCCGAGAGTGTTCCCAACCTCACCGTAGGCCTGGCCCTCTGGCGCGACACGAGATCAATGAACATCAGCGGTCTGGAAGGCACCGATAAAACATATACCATCGGTATGAAGCTCTCCATGCCCATTCCTGTTTTTGATCACAATCAGGCCGGTATTCAGGAAGCTCAAGCCCGGCAGAGCAGCGCAGAAAGCCGGTTGTTAACTGCAATCAGAAATGCTGAACGTGAAGTTGAAACGGCTTACGCCAGTTCCCTGAGCAGTGAGAAAATTCTTTCACTGTACAAGAGGGACATTATTCCCCAGCTCAAGGAAAACCTCAGCTTGACCGAGGAAGCCTGGCGTCTTGGTGAAGTAGGCATACTGGCAGTAATTCAGGAACAAAAAAAATTCTTCGAGGTCAGTGAAAATTATCTGATGGCGCTCTATAACTATCAGATCGCTCTTGTAAAACTTGATTCAGCAGTGGCAACAGAATTAAATGGAGAGAAACAGTGAAAAAGAGCCGGATTATCATTGGCGTTATTCTGGCCATAATCATGGGCGGAGTCTATCTCTATCAACCTGTGAGCCTGAAAACTGGAGGGTCTGAGAAGAGAGAAAAGAAGATAGAGCAGAGTGATGGCATCAAAATGAACGCCCGGTTACAGAACGAAAACGGAGTTCTTGTTACGGTTGCCAAAAGGCAAAGTTTCACTGAAGTTATCACGGCAACTGGCAAAGTGGAAGCCAATGCCGATCGGATTGCCCACGTATCTCCGCGCATCTCCGGCCAGATTTTTTCTGTTCCAGCCTCTCTGGGTGACAGGGTAACTGCCGGTCAGACTCTCGTAATCCTGAAAAGTCTTGAAATGGCTGAAGCCACCAACCGCTACCGCCTCTCACAAACAAAACTGGCTCTTGCGGTTGCAAATATGACGCGAATCAGGACTCTGGTAGAAAAGAAGATTGTTGCCCGAAAAGAGCTTCTTCAAGCTGAAACCGACTATAAAATCGCTCAAACAGAGCTGCAGAATGATAAAGAGAGGCTCTCTCTGTACGGAGCCGGAAGCTCAAATGTGCATGGCAGCAGCAACAACAATACCACGTTGATGGTCCCTGCTCCAATCAGCGGCACCATAACCGAAAAGCACGCCATTGTCGGTGAACTTTCCGACCCGTCCAAAAGCCTCTTCACCGTGGTTGATCTCTCCTCAATCTGGGTCGTGGTCGACATCTACGAAAAAGATCTGGCAAAAGTGAGCACGGGGCAGAGAGCAACGGTCACGGTAGATGCCTGGCCTGAATTAAAACTTACAGGGCGGGTTGCCTACCTTGCCGATATGCTTGACGCGACCACCCGCACCCTCAAGGTTCGTGTAGAAGTTGCCAACCCCGAGCGAAAGCTCAAGCCAGAGATGTTTGCCCGAGTTGAACTGACACCTCCAGCCAGTGCCGCAATGAGCTTGGCGGTACCTGAAGATGCCCTCCAGGAAATAGATGGCAAAAAAGTACTCTTTGTTACCGATAAGAGCCAGGAAGAGTTCCGACCGCAAACAGTAGAAGCGGGACGTTCTTCCGGTGGTATGGTTGAGATTGTTTCCGGCCTGAAAGAAGGCGAACGGTATGCTGTTAAAGGTTCATTTATCCTGAAGTCCGAACTTAAAAAGAGTGAACTTGAGGGAGGAGCGGAATAATGCTTCAAAAAATCATAGCCTGTACATTAAAGAAAAAAGGTGCGGTTATCATCCTTTCGCTGTTGATTACCGTGTTTGGTGTTTACTCCTATCTGAAACTGCCTCTTGATGCTTTTCCTGATGTCACCAACGTGCAGGTTGAGGTGGTCAGCCATGCGGAAGGACTTTCGGCACTGGAAATAGAGCGAAATGTAACCTATCCGATAGAGATGGCTATGCGAGGCCTGCCTGATATTGAACAGATGCGTTCAGTCACCAAGTTTGGCCTCTCGATTGTCACCATTGTTTTCAGGGATAATGTTGACATCTACTTTGCCCGGCAACTGGTCTTCGAAAGGCTGGCGGAGGCTCGAGAGAAGGTTCCAAAGGGCGTTGCGGTAGCTATGGGGCCGATTGGCACCGCCATGGGAGAGATTTACCAGTACACGCTTGAAGGAAAGATGCCGGGAGAGCCGCAGCAGAAGATTGCCTGGCTGACTAAACTTCGAACCATTCAGGAGTGGATTGTTGCACCTCAGTTGAAAAGTGTTGCCGGAGTAAACGAAATCAACTCCTTCGGCGGCTATTTCAAGCAGTATCAGGTGATCGTGTCGCCGGAACAACTGGTGAAGTTTGGCATAACGGTTGCAGATGTCTATGCCGCCATCGGCAGCAACAATGAAAACGTCGGTGGCAACATCCTCGAACGGGGCACTGATCAATATATTATCCGCGGTGTCGGGTTGATAAAAAACATCAGTGATATCAAAAACATTGTCCTGAAATCCGAGGGTGGAACACCGACCTGTGTCAAGGATGTCGCACAGGTCAAGGTCGGTGAGGCTGTCCGTATGGGTGCCGCCATGAAAAACGGTCAGGATGAGTGTGTTGGCGGTATCATCATGATGCTGCGTGGTGAAAATAGCCGGGACGTTGTTCGTCGGGTTGAGGAAAAAGTCAAAGAACTGAATGAAAACAATGTGCTGCCCGAAGGCGTCCGGCTTGTGCCCTATTATGACAGAAGTGACCTGGTCAATGCCAGTGTCGGTACTGTAACCAAAGCGCTGATCGAGGGTTCCATACTGGTTCTTATCGTGCTCTACCTGATGCTGAACAGTGTCCGGGGCAGTATTGTGGTGCTTCTTGCCTTGCCGCTCTCACTCCTTGCGACCTTCATCATCATGAAAATCACAGGCATCAGCGCAAACCTGATGTCTCTCGGTGGTCTGGCCATTTCCATCGGCATGATTATTGACACGACCATTATTCAGGTAGAAAACGTCCAGCGTCACCTGAGTGAAAAAGGGGGAGAGCATCCCGATCTGCAAACCGTCCTGAAAGCCGTCATGGAGGTAAGAAAGCCGAGTATTTTTGGCGAGCTGATTATCGCACTCACCTTTATCCCGATTCTCTCCCTTGAAGGGATTGAAGGAAAAATGTTTGCTCCTTTGGCTATCACTGTCATCATTGCACTGTTATCCTCACTCTTTCTCTCCATCTTTGTCATTCCGGTACTCTGTATTCTTTTTCTCAAACCGCAGCAGGAAAAAGAGAGCTTTATCATGAAGCATGCAAACAGGCTCTATCTGCCGTTGCTCGACTATGCTATGAAGATGAAGCAGGTGGTGCTGGGTATTGCTGGTGTATTACTGCTTGTTTCGCTTTTTTTTGCCACCCGTCTGGGAACTGAATTTATGCCGAACATGGATGAAGGCTCCTTTGATATGGACGTCTCTATGCTTCCCGGAATTTCACTCTCAAAAGCGATGGAGGTGAATCAGCGGGTCGCGATGAAGCTGAAAGAATTTGACGAACTTGAGACCGTAGTATCACGAACCGGACAGACTGGCGTTGCCCTCGATACCAGAGGGTCAGACAAGACCGGTTATGTCGGTATATTCAAACCGAAAAGCGATTGGAAGCGTGATATTTCCAAAGATGAGTTGACCAACAAAATGCGCCACTCCCTTGAATCGGTTGCCGGGATTACCTTTGGATTCAGCCAGCCGATTCAGTGCCGAATTGACGAGCTTGTCGCAGGAACCCGAGCACAACTGATTGTAAAGTTGTTTGGCGACGACATCAATCTTCTTAGTGAAAAATCAGCTCAAATTGCGAGAGTTCTCTCATCCGTACGAGGGGGAACCGATCTGAGCGTTGAAAAAGTTTCCGGTCAACCCTATCTGACCGTGAACATCGACCGCTCAAAAATTGCCCGCTATGGGCTGAATATCAGTGATGTACAGAAGGTTATCGAAATCGGTGTTGCCGGTAAGGCTGCATCGCAGTTGTACGAAGAGAACCGCAGCTTCGATATAACGGTTCGTCTGCCTGAAGAAAAAAGAAACTCTCTGGAAGCGCTCAAAACGCTGATGATAACCACAAAAACAGGAGTAAATATTCCTCTTGAACAGCTTGCAGAGGTCAACATGATCGAAGGACCTGTTCAAATAAGCCGTCAGGACGGGGTAAGAAGAATCGGTATTGAGATGAATATTACCGGAAGAGACATCGGCAGTTTTGTTGCCGAGGCCCGTCAAAAGATCAAAGAGCGCGTAAAATTGCCTGCCGGATATTACGTCACCTGGGGAGGCCAGTTTGAAAATCAGCAGCGAGCGATGAACAAGTTGATGATCATCGGGCCTGTTGCCATCGGCCTTATACTGCTGCTGCTCTTCATCACGTTCCGCTCTATCCGACTGGCGCTGCTGGTCATATCCAACTTGCCGTTTGCACTGATCGGCGGGGTATTGGCGCTCTACATTTCCGGACAGTACCTCTCCGTTCCGGCATCGGTCGGCTTTGTTGTCCTGTTTGGTGTAGCCGTGCTGAACGGGCTTGTGCTGGTATCACGTATCTCCCAACTGCGTGAAGAAGGGCTTGAACTTCAGGAGGCAATCAGAAAAGGCTCCCTTGATCGCCTGCGCCCGGTACTCATGACCGCATCTATTGCGATTTTCAGCTTGCTGCCAATGTTGCTCTCCAGCGAGACCGGTTCCGAAATACAGAAACCGCTTGCTACCGTTGTTGTTGGAGGTTTGATCACCTCGACGCTCCTGACGCTGCTGATCATTCCATCAGTGTACAACTGGTTTGAAAAGAAAACTGCGGTGTAAGAGAGAGATAACGGTAAAAAATTGTTTTGGGTAGAGTGTGGCGAAGCGGGATTCTGTAAGTCAGTCAGCAGAGGAAGAGATGCTCAGGCTCAGATGCTTGACTCCGACCTGTACCTTGAGGGTTGTGGCCAGTTTTTCAACATCGGAGGCGCGGCCTTTTACCGCAATGATTTCAAGACAGTGGTGATGATCAAGGTGGACATGCTGAGTTGAAATGATGGTCTCCTGAAAGTCATGCTGGATATCAAGCAGTACACCGACAAGTTCGCGCTTATGATGGTCATAGGTCATGACAATGGCGCCTGCAACGGTACCGCCCTCTTTCCATTGTTTTCTTGTCAGCTCTTCACGGATAAGGTCCCGTATCGCTTCAGAACGGCTTTTGTACTGTTGCGCTTTAATATGACGGTCAAATGCTTCGATCAGAGTTGTGTCAAGGGAGATGCCGAATCGGTACAGATCACTCATGCGCTTGTTTCCCTGTTTTTCAAAAAATCGGGCTGGCAGTGCAGCCAGCCCTTTGACTCTGGTGTTTCCAGCTTATGACACTACGGCAGTGCCCATCATCTTTGCATGAATTGCCGCAGCCGCCGTACGTCCTGCGCCCATGGCAAGAATAACCGTAGCCCCTCCGGTAACAATGTCGCCACCGGCATAGACATTCTCCTTTGAGGTTGCCATGGTCGTGATATCGACGACAATGGTATCCCGCTTGCTGACATCAATATCCGGCGTTGTCTGCTTGATGAGCGGGTTGGAACCGTTGCCGATCGAAATGACGGCCATATCGATGGGTAAAATAAATTCAGAATCTTTGATCGGCACCGGACGGCGGCGTCCGGAGTCGTCCGGCTCGCCCAGCTCCATGCGGAGGCATGTGGCTCCTGTAAGCCACTGTGCCTCATTGCCGATAAATTCCAGCGGGTTCATCAGCATCAGGAATTCAATGCCCTCCTCCCTTGCATGGTGCACCTCCTCAATGCGTGCAGGCATCTCCGCCTCTGAACGGCGATAGACAATGTATGCATGTTCAGCTCCAAGGCGCTTTGCCGTGCGAACAGCATCCATAGCCGTGTTGCCGCCACCGAAGACCGCCACACTCTTTCCCTTGCAGTTGAAGACCGGAGTGTCGTTGTCGGGGAACTGATAGGATTTCATCAGGTTGACCCTCGTCAAAAACTCATTGGCCGAATAGACCCCGAGCAGATTTTCACCAGGGATACCCATGAACCAGGGCAGACCCGCTCCGACTCCAATAAAGATGGCATCAAATTTCTCCTCCTCAAGCAGTTCATCAACAGTGATCGAACGGCCCGCGACCGCATTGGTGATAAAGTTCACACCAAGCTTTTTCATCCCCTCAATTTCAGCCTGGACAATCTCTTTTGGAAGGCGGAACTGGGGAATACCGTACATCAAAACACCGCCAAGTTCATGCAACGCCTCAAAAACCGTCACCGCATGGCCCAACTGAACAAGATCATTTGCACAGCTCAGCCCGGCCGGCCCGCTGCCGATAACAGCCACCTTTTTCCCTGTCGGCGCGGCTACCGTCGGAAGCTCCACGTTTCCGGTTTCGCGCTCATAATCAGCAGCAAACCGTTCGAGATTGCCGATAGCCACCGAGGTATATTTTTTTGTGAGAACACACTCCTTTTCACACTGGTCTTCCTGCGGGCAGACCCTGCCGCAGACCGCAGGCAGAACATTATCCTCCTTGATCTTTCTTGCCGCGCCCGCAAAATCACCATCAGCGATAAGCTTGATAAACTTGTCAATCTTGATATTGACCGGGCACCCCTTTACACAGGCCGGGTTTTTACACTGAAGGCAACGCTGCGCCTCCCGTTGTGCCAGCTCCGCAGTATAGCCAAGATTAACCTCCCTGAAATTGTGACTCCGCATCTCCGGATTCTGAGACGGCATCTGCTGACGTGGAATGGCCAAACGTTCTTTGGTCGTAATAGATTGTGCGTCCATAGTAATGCTTCTTTAAAAAAAGAGAGTTTGAGTATGTAAAAAAAGCTGCACCCGGCCGAGAGAGAGCCAGGCAAGAAGGTCATCGTTGAGAGCCAAAGAAAGCCTGTAAAGTGCTCAGAGCTGCTTCTGGAGGTTGCACTTGTGCGCAAATGTTTCAACTGCCTGCTTCTCTTCAGGCAGGTACATCTTGTTCCGGTCAGAGAGGTTTTTGAAATCGACCAGATGAGCGTCGAACTCAGGGCCGTCAACACAGGCGAACTTGATCTGGTTGTCTACCGTAACCCTGCAACCACCGCACATGCCGGTGCCGTCAACCATAATTGGATTGAGGCTCACAACGGTTTTGATCTGGTACGGGCGGGTCACCTCCGCGATGGCTCTCATCATCGGAATAGGCCCGATGGCAAGCACAAAATCAATTTTTTTGCCGGAGTCAATCAGCTCCTGCAGTTTCTGGGTCACAAAGCCGTGAAAGCCGTACGACCCGTCATCGGTAGTGATATAGGCCTCATCACTCACCGCACGCATCTCCTCTTCAAGAATCACCAGCTCCTTCGAACGGGCCCCGTTGATGGTAATGACATAATTTCCAGCCTCTTTCAGTGCCACCGCCGTTGGATAGGCAATTGCCGCACCCAAACCGCCGCCGATGCTCACCGCAGTGCCAAACTTCTCGATATGTGAAGGTGCGCCAAGCGGCCCCACAATATCATGGATGCTGTCGCCAGCCTCCTTGCTGTTCAGCTCCCTTGTCGATTTACCCATACCCTGAACAATAAGGGTAATCGTCCCTTTTTCAGGATTCGCATCAGCAATGGTCAGCGGCACCCTCTCGCCTGTTTCGCCAACCCTGATCATGACAAATTGCCCCGCTTTTCTTTTTTTTGCAATACGGGGAGCCTCGATCTCAATTTTTTTGATATTTTCAGCTAAAAATATGGCAGAAACAATTTTGTGCATTGGCTCCTTGATTTCGTATGATGGTGGAGAGCTGCCGGTTTTTCTGGCAAGATGAAAAAGTCATTATAATAATCATTAATTATCCAATATAAAAGGCCTCTTTTCCGATTGCCGTGAAGAATTTGACGGCCGGGGGGGCGTGGCCCTGCAACTCCCGCAAAGGTACTCTGCTGGCCGCTTTGCAATTTTAAGTTGTTATTACACACATGGTTTTTATTGCCGATTACGGCGCAGGAAATCTCCGGTCTGTTCTCAAAGCTTTCGACTACCTCGGAGTCAAGGCGATGGTCAGCAGTGATCCCGCCAAACTTGCCGGATACAAAA
The DNA here is from genome assembly GCA_903917955.1 of uncultured Chlorobiaceae bacterium. Taxonomy (GTDB): domain Bacteria; phylum Bacteroidota; class Chlorobiia; order Chlorobiales; family Chlorobiaceae; genus Chlorobium. The sequence continues at coordinate 17,953 of CAIXCO010000015.1, forward strand.
AAGTGATTCTTCCCGGTGTCGGAGCCTTCGGTTCGGCCATGGAGTCACTCAACGCATCGGGTTTTACCGAAGCCCTCTCGGAGCATGTCGATAAAGGAGGCCAGCTCCTCGGAATTTGCCTCGGCATGCAGTTGCTGCTTACCGAGAGTGAAGAGATGGGAACGCACAAGGGAATAGATCTTATTGCGGGCAAAGTGATGCGTTTCAGGAGCGAAACCGACAAGATTCCCCAAATCGGGTGGAACTCCGTTGACCAGCAGAAAAAGAGCGTTCTGTTTCAGGGAATTGAGGATCACACCTTTTTCTATTTTGTACACTCCTACTACTGTGAACCCGAAAGTCTTGACTCCGTAGCCGCAACAACCTGCTTCGCCGGAAAAAACTTTTGTTCAGCCATTGAAAAAAATGGTATTTTTGCGGTTCAGTTTCATCCGGAAAAGAGCTCTGATGCCGGTTTGCAGGTACTCAAAAATTTTGCAGAGTGCTAAAACACTTTTTTTGTGATTTGTTATGTTGATTATTCCCGCTATAGACATTAAAGAGGGCAAGTGTGTACGACTGACCCGTGGCGACTTCAGCCAGAAAAAAATTTATCTCGACAATCCTCGCGACATGGCAATTATATGGCGCAAGCAGAATGCCAAGATGCTCCATATTGTCGATCTCGATGCTGCCCTCAGCGGCGAGATGGTCAACTTTGAAAAAATCAGTGAAATTGTCGTGAACATCGACATCCCGGTACAGGTCGGTGGCGGCGTTCGCTCCGCCGATGCGGTAAAGCGCTATCTGGATATCGGCGTCAGTCGCGTGGTTATCGGCTCGGCTGCGGTAACCTATCCAAAGCTGGTCGAAGAGCTTTTGAAAACCTATACATCATCACAGATTGTTGTCGGCATCGATGCCGAAAACGGCATTCCAAAAATAAATGGGTGGACCGAAAGCAGCACGCTCAAGGATTATGATCTGGCGCTTCAGATGAAAGAGATGGGCGTTGAGCGCGTCATTTATACCGACATAAGCCGTGACGGCATGATGCAGGGTTTCGGCTATGAGAGCACCAGGCGCTTTGCCGAAAAAGCAGGGATGAAAATTACCGCTTCCGGCGGTGTTACCAATTCCGAAGACCTGAAAAAGCTCAATGAGCTTGCCGCTTTTGGAGTCGATTCAGTCATTATCGGAAAGGCCCTCTACGAATGCAATTTTCCCTGTCAGGAGCTCTGGTACAGCTTTGAAGAGGGTATAAGTCTCGATCATAATTTTTCGACAGCACGAAAAAAATAGCAGTTAACCCCCCAAAAAAAACGTGCAGAAGCAGGAGTTACAGTTACAGCAACAGATTGAGGCGCTTATTTTTGCCTCTCAGGAGCCCCTTGCTCTTCCGGCCATCCGGCAACTGATCAGCGAAAACCTCACTCAAAGTGAGCTTCAGGCCATTGTTGAGCAGCTCAATCGGGAGTACGAAGAGAGTGGGCGGAGTTTTCAGATAGCGTTTATTGCCGGAGGCTACCGTTTTTTTGTTCGACAGGAATTTGGCGACATACTCAAAAAACTTCTTGCCCCGACAATCCGCCGAAAGCTTTCCCACTCTCTGCTTGAAGTTCTTGCTGTTATTGCCTATAATCAGCCTGTTACCAGGGGGGAGATTCAGAAAATTCGCGGTGCGAGCCCCGATTATGCGCTCGACAGGCTTCTCCTTCGCGCCCTTATCGAAGTTCGCGGAAGAGCGGATGCTCCCGGTAAACCCCTGCAATACGGCACCACCACCGAGTTTCTCGACCTCTTCAACCTCCCGACACTGAAAGAGCTCCCTGAACTTCGCGAAATAAAAGAAATTCTTCAGGAGCATGAAGAAGAGCAATCCCTTACCCGGTTGAATGGCACCGAAAGCGCCTCATCCGGCAACGAACAAGCAGGAGATGATACAGGACTATGAAAAACAGCATCAAAGAGGATGAAGTAAGAATTAACCGCTATCTCGCCTCGTGCGGTATAGCATCACGCAGGGCCGCCGACCAGCTCGTTCTGGATGGCAGGGTCATGATCAACGGTGTTGTGGTGACGACGCCAGGCATCAAGGTCAGCCCCTCACGCGACGAGGTCATTGTTGATGGCGAAAAGTTTGCCCAGCCAGAGCACCGCAAGGTCTACATCCTCTTCAACAAACCAAGAAACGTCATCACCACCAACAGTGACGAAAAAAAGCGGGAGATGGTGCTCGACTTTATTGATGTCGAAGAGCGCATTTTTCCCGTTGGAAGGCTCGACAGAAAAACGACAGGAGTCATTCTCCTCACCAATGACGGTGCCCTGGCGCATAAATTGATGCATCCTTCGTCAAATGTAAAAAAAGAGTATATTGCCGAGCTTGGTGAAAAGTTTACCCCAAATCTCTTGCCTCAACTGACAGGAGGGATGCGTTTAAAAGATACCGGAGAAAAAGTCAGTCCCTGCCGCGCAAAAATAGTTGATGAGGGAATGCAGGTACTGGTGAGCATTCATGAAGGAAAAAATCACCAGGTCAGACGAATGTTCGAGACTCTCGGTTTTGAGGTAAAACGGCTTGAACGGGTTGCTTATGCAGGTCTTCAGGCAGGAGAGCTCCGGCGTGGCGAATGGCGCTACCTGAGCCGCAATGAGGTTCAGGCACTCTACAAGTTGACGGAAAGCCCATAAGCTATCAGCCGGTTTTGTTAACTGATACAAAGCCATTGTGATAGCTATGAAAAAGCCTTTTTTTTCCATCAAACGTCATGCTTTGCTGAGAGTCGTGGCGTTTGCCTCTCTTTTTGCCTCACTCAATTCCCCCTCATCGGCACTCTCAGCCGAAACCGGCGACCTTCAGGAGTTGCTCAACAATGCTGAATCAGAGTCAAATATTGAGCAGTTACTCGATTTGGTTGACCGGCTGAAAAGCAGCAAAATTATGATTAACCAGGCAGATGTTGACGACCTGTGCCAACTGCCTTGGCTTAAGAGAGTCGATGCGGAGGCTATCATCATCCACCGGCGCGACAAAGGGCCCATACTTTCCCTGCAGGAACTCGAACTCATCATCGGAAAAGAGAAAACGGCGAGCATTGCGCCCTACATTCTCTTTGGCAAAGAGAGCGCTCTTCGTCGTAAGCCCGAAGCAAAAGCCGTGCAGGTTGATGGCTCGCTCTATAGCCGCCTCTTCTGGGAGACACCACCTCGCCGGGGGATTCTTGACGGCTCCTACGCAGGAGAAAATTATAAGCTCTACAACCGCTTGCAGTTTTCAGCGCCCCACCTCAAAGCCAGTCTGGTACAGGAAAAGGATATCGGTGAGGCGGATGTGGCCGACTTCAGCGCAATCAGCCTCAATGCCTACGATCTTGGCCACCTGAAAAGCCTGGTTTTTGGCAACTATAAACTCAATCTTGCCCAGGGGTTGCTCATCGGGCAGGGACGTTATTTTTCCAAAGGGAGCGACCCCTCTGGCAGCGTCCGGCTTCCATCAAAGCAGCTCTTGCCCTCCGCCTCAAGCACCGAATCCGGTTTTCTGCAGGGAGTCGCTGCGACCCTGAAGCTCGATCCATTTGAAGTGACCCTCTTTTACTCCTCCGACCATCGCGATGCAGTTATCAATGACAGCGGCCTCATCACCAGTTTCAGCACCTCGGGTTACCATCGTACCGAGCTCGAAACAGGAAGAAAAGACAACGTGACCGAAATTATCTCCGGGGCAAATCTTCTTTATCGCTATCAGGCAGGTCGCTTCAACGGCAGGGTAGGAGGCAGTGTGCTGAACTACCACTATCCACTCTCGATTAATGAGTTCAATCTCTCTTCGGCAACCCTCTACAGCCTCGAAACCGATCTCTCCGTTGGAAAAGTAAGCCTCTTTGCTGAAGCGGCCTTTTCCTCTGAGCCCGCTGACGCCTCATGGACGGCCGGTACAGAGTATGAAATTCTTCATGGTATCAGCACCGTTGCCGCAATCCGGCGCTATGGTGCCAACTATTATTCTCCTTTTGCAGGTGCCTTTGCCGAAAGGGGGAGTGGTGGCTCAAATGAGCGGGGATACTATGTCGGCCTCAACGCAAAAGTGACCAAGCGGCTCTCAGTCGCCGCCTATTATGACCTCTTCACCTTTCCATTGCTTGACGATCATTGCCAATACCCTTCCAGCGGCAACGATTCACGGCTGATCATCACCTGGAAGCAGTCGCCTCTCTTCACATGGAACCTGCAACTCCAGCACAAATACCGCGAGGAGCAGTCAAATCAGGGAACATCAAGCCATCCTCTCTGGATTGCGCTTCCTCAAATCACCAATCGCTGCCGACTCGATTGCGATGTTGCCCTTTCCCGCAACGTGCAACTCAGAAGCCGTGGAGAGGTTAAAAAAGTGGACAAAGAGTATCTTGCTGGCGATCAGCAATTTTACGGATGGCTGGCTTACCAGCAGGCAGGCTACACTGCCGGAAAATTCGGCATGAAAGGGCGCATGACCGTTTTCAATACGGAAGATTACGATGCCGCACTCTATGCCTACGAAGATGACCTGCCCCTCACCTCCTCTCTCGAGATGTACAATGGGCGCGGCAAATCCCTCTTTCTGGTGGCAACTTGGCAAGCCCTGCCACAAATGAAGCTTGGGGCACGATACGAGGTCACCTGGTACAGCGACAGAGAGGTTTACAGCAGTGGCCATGACGAGCGGGCAACCAGCGCTCCAGGCTCATTCCATCTTGGCTGCTTTTTTGCATTCTGAGGAGCGTGTGGGCCGCAGGAAGGTCAGGAAAGCCCGGCGGCCCGCATAAGCCTGTCCCTGATTGCTCTGCCAAGCCCTTCGTTTGAGGGCAGTTCGCAGTAGATGACGCTGATGTTCCGGGCATCGCAAAGCCTGAAAAACCCGAAGAGCTCCCGGCCATACTCCTCCGTGGTGCGGCACACCCTGGAGAGCGAAACACCCTCAGGGGGCTCCGACATGCCGATAGAGGCCGCAGAACTCCCTTTGAGGTCAATCTGTTCGCCCGCAGTACAGAGGCGAATCGAGGCCCTTGGTGCATAATGAGGATACTTCAGCCCCGGGCACTTAGGCCTCTTTTCTGGCTCAGTAACCCTCATGGTCGTTATTTCAGGTACCACTGCGCGTAATTGTTCCAGTGTGATAGCCCCGGCCCTTAGCAGAACTGGTCTCCCTTCCGAACAGTCAACAATGGTCGATTCAAGGCCGATGGCACTCGGTGTTCCCCGCAGCAAACAGTCAATTTTTCCATCAAGATCCTGCATGACCGCCTCCCAGCTTGTCGCACTCGGCAGCCCCGAACGATTTGCCGAAGGAGCGGCCACCGGGCAGCAAGCGAGACGAAGAAACTCCCGGGCGACCGGATTTGCCGGGCAGCGTATCCCGACCGTCTCAAGCCCGGCAGTAACGCTATAAGGGACAGAAGAATTTTTTTTGAGCACCAGTGTCAATGGGCCGGGAAAAAAGCGCTCAATCAGCATCATTGCCTGTAAATTCACCTCAGAGGCAACCTCAGCAACCTGCCCGACGCTGGAGATATGCACAATCAGCGGGTTATCCGCTGGACGCCCTTTGGCCCGAAAGAGCTGGAGCAGTGCCTCCGAATGGCAGATACCGGCACCAAGGCCATAGACCGTTTCGGTTGGAAATGCCACAATCCCGCCCGAGTTCAAAATAGCGGCGGCCTCTTCAACTGAATCGGTAAGTGTGGTCTGCATGATCATTCTTGAGAGTGGAAAACTACCGGAAAATGGGGAGGAGTGAACAGAGTGTGCCCGCTGCTGCGCTGGCAAGAGGAATCGAGAGGTTATCGTCAATCTTGAACTCCCCGATACGAATCATGAACGCTTCCGTCAGCGTTGCCGTTATGGCCATGATGAGACCAATAAAGAAATTAAGGCCCGGTACAATGCTGATCACTACAAGTGCAGAGAGAAAAAAGGCGGCACTGCCCTCAACGCTTTTCAGCCCAAACCGGTGTCTACCGAAACGTTTTCCAATAATGGCCGCAAGGGTATCTGAAACTGCCACCAGGCTGAATGCGGTAACCGCAATGATTTTCGGAAAAAAAAGCACCAGAAGAAGTGCCGCCATCATAATATAGGTCGCACCGTTCAGGTGGGTTTTTGTTCGTTTGAGCTCATGCGCTCTCAGCATCGAATCAAAGGTTTTATGATACCAGACCGAAACAGGTGCAAAAAAATTTTTCAGCAGGTCAATCAGAAAAAAACCAAAAAAAAGAGGCACCAGCAGAAGAAGCGCAAGTTCCTGGCTGATAAACCAGTAAATCACCGGAATAGAGAGCGAAGAGAGATGAATTGCTTTTCGCGCAACTTCATAGCGGAGTTCCAGCCTGTCAATTTCTTCCATAAATAAAAAAAGTCAATAAAAATACCCCTCTCCGTCTACTTTCAGGCTTGAATATACACTGAAATCTTTTTTTCCGCTCATCAATCCAGTCTGCAGAACTCTTTTTCCGTTTCAATATCAAAACATGTATTTTGCCTCGCTTAATAAAGAGCATTTTGAACCTGCCCAGGCATGAAAAGTGAAAAATTGAGGGTTGCTGCCATTGATCTCGGCACCAACTCCTTCCACATGATTATTGTCGAAGAGAATCCGCAGAAGGGGATTGTTGAGATCGATCGTGTCAAGGATATGATCTGCATCGGTCGCGGCAGCATCTCCACAAAAATGCTCAACGAAGAGGCCATGCAGTCAGGTATCGCCGCATTGAAAAATTTTCTTGTTCTTGCCCGGCAGCATGGTGTAGCGCAGGAAAATGTTCTTGCCTTCGCCACCAGTGCCATTCGCGAAGCAAAAAACCAGGGCGATTTTCTCCGCCGTGTCCGCGAGGAGACCGGCCTGAAGGTCAAGGTGATCTCCGGCAGGGAGGAGGCTGAATTTATCTACTATGGAGTTCGTAGCGCAGTGAAGATTGGCAAAACCGCGGACCTTCTCTTCGATATCGGCGGTGGGTCGGTCGAGTTTGTGCTCGTCAACCAGAAGGGAGTACAACTGCTCGAGAGCCGCAAAATCGGTGTAGCAAGAATGTGTGAGCGCTTCGTCGCCTCGGAACCGATAAGCACGCACAACATCCATCTTCTCGAGCAGTTCTTTTCAGCAGAGATGGTCTCCGCTGTCGAAAAAGCCTCCCAACTCAAGGTGAGCAGAGCCATCGCCTCTTCAGGCACGGCCCAGAACATCGCCCGCATGATAGCCTCCATGAATGGCCGTGAGAGTGATGCGTCGCTCAATAACAGTGTCTTCACCCTCAAGGAGTTTAAGGCTCTTTACCAGGCAGTCATTCCGCTTGGTGGCGCCGAACGGAAAAAAATGACAGGTCTTGACGAAAAAAGGGTCGATCTCATTGTCCCCGGGCTTATTCTTGTCGATATGATCTTCAAACTCTTTAATCTGCAGGAGATTGTGATTGCCGATTCAGCTCTGCGGGAGGGTATGGTGCTCCACTATCTCAAGCATCGCATTGCTTCCGGTACAAGGCTGGGAGAAGACGATGAACTCGACATTCGCCGTGAGAGTGTTTATGAACTCGGCTTCCGATGTAACTGGACACGTGACCATGCAGAGCATATTGCCCGACTCACGCTTCAGCTCTTCGACAAGCTTGAACCCCTCCACCATCTCGACAAGCCTTATCGCGAACTGCTTGAGTACGCCGCACTGCTCCACAACATCGGCTCATTTATCTCCATCTCATCTCATCACAAACACGGCCAGTACATTATTCTCAACGGGGAGCTTCGCGGATTTTTTCCTTGGGAGATCGAGATTATCGCCCACGTTGTCCGTTATCACCGCAAATCTCCCCCCTCGGAGCGCCATACGGCCTACAACCAGCTTAAACCAGCGCATAAACGGGCCGTTGACCTGCTTTCCGGTATGCTGCGCATTGCCAACGGACTTGAGCGTGGTCACCGCAAGAATATTCAGAAAATCAGCGTGGAGATTCGCGAGCGCGACATAACGCTTCGCCTCAAAAGCCGTTGCGAGCCCGACATTGAAATCTGGGCCGCCGACCTGCTGAAACCCTGGCTCGAAACCGTTCTTGACAAAACCATTACCATCGAAGCGAATCAGTAATCAAGTAATCAATTAATCAGTAATCAGTTGTCAGTTTTCAGTTGTCTGATTACTGACAACTGAAAACTCAAATATTCCGACCATGCGCGACCGCACCCTGACGTCACAATGCCTCGTCACCCTTTCGCGCGAAGGGTCAATCTGGCTCGAATCAGCCTTTTGCAAAGAGCAGCAGGGTGGGGCACTGCTCTTCTCCGACCCGATTGAGGTGGTGACGCTCACCTCTCTCTCCGGGCTTGAGAGCTTTTTTTTGAGGCTTGAGGAAAAGCTTGCCCAGGGCTTTTTTCTTGCCGGCTGGCTCACTTATGAGGCCGGTTACGGTTTTGAAGAGTGCCTTGCCGACCGCGCCACCACCCTTCCGGCGCAACCTCTTGGCTGGTTCGGCGTCTACCCTCAACCACAGCGCTTTTCTGCCCGAGAGGTCGAAGAGCTTTTTGCCGAAGCGAGCCCCCTCTCCTCTCTCACGCTCAAGAATCTCTCCTTCAACCTCTCCCAGGTAGAGTACGGTAAAAAAATTGAAAGCATCCGGGCGCAGATTGAGGCAGGAAATGTCTATCAGGTCAACTTCACCGGGCGCTACCGCTTTACCTTCAATGGCGCGGCACCGGCACTTTTTGCTGCATTGAGAGGCGCGCAACCCTCCTCATACACCGCCCTCTTCAACAGCAAAGAGCGCACCATCCTCTCCCTCTCACCCGAACTCTTTTTCAGGCGCAGTGGCTCCTTCATCGAAACCATGCCAATGAAGGGGACTGCACCAAGAGGGGGGACAGCCGAAGAGGATCGGATCCTGAAAGAGGGGCTCAGGCAATGCCCAAAAAACCAGGCAGAGAATCTCATGATTGTCGATCTCCTGCGCAACGATCTTGGCCGTATCTGCAAGCCCGGCTCCGTTGAGGCAGGGGAGCTCTTTACCACCGAAAGCTGGCCGACCCTCCACCAAATGCACTCCACCATCTGCGGA